>JASHRE010000365.1 GCA_030037515.1 Candidatus Sulfotelmatobacter sp. | reverse complement strand
CCGCGGGACTCTGAACCGGCTGCGGCGACGAGCTCTGCGGCTGAGAAGCGGATTGACTCTGTGCCGAGTTGCCTTCTGAAGCGGACGAAGCTTGTCCCGGCGATGCGCTCAAAAGACCAATCAGCAGGATGTGAGCCAGAGTCATAGACGAGTGTTGAAAAGCATGAGACCCAGGTCAATTCTACGCTCTCGCGCTGTGCGTGGATCGAGGTTTCGACGGTCAAATCGCGCCATCAAGCTGGGCGCTGCGCGCTTGTTTCGGCGGCGTACTCCTGGGCATTCTGCTCCATCGATTCGGCTGCCGGAATGTGGAATCGGAATGTGGTTCCCCGCCCGTCGGTCGATTGAAAATCAACCGAACCATAATGCCATTGCAGGATCTGGTAAGTTTGCGCCAGCCCGATTCCACTTCCATCTTTCTTGGTCGTGTAATAAAGCTCGAAAATCTTTTCCTGGACGTCTTGTGGTATGCCTCCGCCTTCATCGCTCACTTCGGCAACAATGACGTTGTCTTCGCGCCGAGCCGCGATGGTAAGCGGCCCGCCCTGCGGCATTGCCTGCACCCCATTGATGACCACGTTGAGCAACGCCTGCTTCATCAGATCGAGGTCTACTTTCACGAGCAGGGGGCTGGCCGAGCTCTGGCGCTCGATCGTCACGCCATGCTGTTCGGCATCGGGAGCGGCCAGTTGCGCGACGTCATCGAGCAACCGGCGGAGGTCGACGTTTTCAAGATGAAGATTGCGCGGGCGGGTGAAATCGACCAGTGTCTGCACCACCCGGTCGAGGCGGTGAATCTCGCTCTCGATGATATCCATATGCCGGCGGGTATCAGGTTCCTGCTGCGCCAGCTTATTTTGCAGAAGCTGCAAATGCAAAACGATCGCGTTGATCGGGTTTTTTACCTCGTGAGCCACACCGCGCGTCAATCGGCCGCTGGCCGAGAGCCGGCGCGACATTTCAATTTCATCTCCAATGCGACGCACAGATTCTGTGTCGCGCATGATCAGCAGAGCGCCGATCTGGGAGTTTTTCTCCTGCACAAAGTCCAGGGAAACTTGTATGTTCTTGCCCGCGGCCGTCTCAAACTCGCGTTGCGAGAGAGGGCGCCGACGCTCAAATGCATCGAGCAGAGCCGTTCCCAGCAGGGAAGTCCGGTCGAAGATCTGTTCCGCAGTGCGGCCGAGCAGTTCCCCGCGCGGCCGGCCGAGAAAACTTTCGACCGGCGCGCTGACCAGAACCACGCGGCAATCGCGGGTGAACAACATCAGCCCATCTTGCAATTTCGACATGAGCTGATCGACATTGTCTTTCAGCGCAGAAAAAATCTCTTTACTGTCGCGAATCTGTCGCCCAAGATTGGCGATCTTCAGCGTTACCAGCCCATACTCATCATGGCGCGACGAACTTGAAGCCAGCTCACCGCTTTCTTCCCCGGCCATGCTGTCGAGGTTGCGACTGATTTCTTTCAACGGACCAAGTGCCAGGTTAGAAATTCCAGCGGAGAGAATCAGGGAAGCGAAGATTGCTGCAATCGAAAGATACAGCGAGTGCATGATCTTCAGATTGATCTCGCGTTCCAGAAAGAACGGGGAAACGCCGATGCGAACGCTCCCGAACGGCAGACCGCGCAGGTGAAGGTCATAACTGACGTCGTAGACAGAAGGTGGCCCGTAAATAATCCGAAGCTGCTCGGGAAAGCGCGCACTGAGCAGGCGCTGAAAATCAGGGCGGGGCGGAATCTCCTTTCCCACCAGGTTGGAGTCGGTATGCAGCAGGGCTTTGCCATCCGGGCCAATGATGGCCGCGTCCATCACGAAAATCCAGCTTCCTCGCGCCGACTGCAGCATGTTGTTGAGATCGACGTCGGTCTGCAGGTACTCGGCGATGGCGCGCCGCACGGCAATTGGATCGGTCGTGTCCACGCGCGTGCTGCTGAAATCGGGAGGGTCGTTTTCCACGGCATAGGCAAGCTGCCGGGTCAGCTGCGTCGCCGATTCGTTTGCATTGGCGATGCGCAGCCGCAAAATCTGTGAGATATAGAGATAAGAAAACGCCGTCACCATCAGCGTCACCATAAAGGTGATGGTCAGAACGATGATGGTTTTTCTCCGCACCATAGAAGTGGCGAGTTACTCGACAGCGCGCCCCGTCAACCGACAGGTGCTTCCTCCTTGCCGGCCGCCCCTTCGGCGGCAGCACTGCCGTATTCCTTCAGTTTGTTATGCAGGGTTTTCAGGCTGATGCCTAGAATCTCCGCCGCACGCGTTTTGTTGTTGCTGGTTGCTTCCAGAGTCTTCAGGATCAGCATTTTTTCCGCTTCTTCGACGGTTGTTCCTACTCCCAGCCGGACCGCGTCGGGATCGTTGGCCGCCGTGCGCAGAGGAGCTTGCCCGAATCCTGGCGGAAGGTGCTTGGTCTCGATCACGCCGCCATCGCAGACGATAACGGCACGCTCAATCGTGTTGCGCAGCTCGCGCACGTTGCCGGGCCACGAATATGTGTTGAACTGGTTGAGCACGGCTTCGCTGACCGCTCCGACCTTGCGCCCATGCTTCTCGCTCATTTCCGCAAGCAAGAGTTGCACGAGCCCGGCGATGTCTTCCTTGTGCTCGCGCAGCGGCGGCATATGGATGTTGAAGACATTCAACCGGTAGTACAGATCGCTGCGCAGTTCGCCGCGAGCCACCGCCTCGTCCGGAACTTTGTTGGTGGCTGCCAGCACGCGCACATCGACCGGAGTCTCGACCTTGCTGCCGAGGCGGCGTAATTTTCGATCCTCGAGAACACGCAGCAGTTTGGCTTGCGTTCCCACCGGCATTTCGCCGATTTCGTCAAGCAGCAAGGTTCCACCCTCGGCCAATTCGAAGCAGCCCGTGCGGCGCTCCAACGCCCCGGTGAATGCCCCCTTTTCGTGTCCGAAAATCTCGCTTTCCATCAGCGTTTCGGGAATGGCGGCGCAGTTTATGGCTACGAAGGGACGATCTTTGCGCGAGCTGAGTTCATGGATGGTCCGGGCCACGAGTTCTTTTCCGGTTCCGCTCGCACCAGTGATCAGCACCGAGGCCGTGCTGGGTGCCACCATCTCGATCAGCCGAAAAATTTCCTGCATTTTTCGCGAAGAACCGCTCATTCGCCCGAGCGATCCGGTGTCGCGCAGGCGACGCCGAGTCACTTCCAGTTCCGCACGTGTGCCCAGCAGGGCAGAGGCATTTGCCAGAATCGTCCGCAGGCGGCTGGTATCGATGGGCTTGGTGATGTAATCGTAGGCGCCCGTCCGCATCGCCTGCACCGCGCTGTCAATTGTTCCCAGGGCGGTGACGACAACAACCGCAATCGTCTGGGCTTGCTCGGCAAGATGACCGAGAAGCTCCATCCCACCCATGCGAGGCATCTTAAGATCGGTAACTACGATCGAGGGCGACCACTGTACCACTCGCTCCAGGCCTTCGACCCCGTCTCGCGCGGTTTCGACCCGGTATCCCCATGAGGACACCAGCTCCGCCAATCCGGAGCGTTCGTTCTCCTCATCTTCGACGATTAGGACTTTTTCGTGGTTCATTTTGAAATTGAGCTGGTTTTGAGTCGACACAGCAGGTCGTCCAGCCGGGTTTCCAGCTGAAACCGTACCTTTTACGATACGCGGCTAGGTTCCTCTACCGCAAGCTCTGTGGCTCGGTCTCAGTCCTGTGTTTACCAGGCAAATCCTGGGGGAAATTTTCAAACGTCGCTGCTTTTGCTTTAAGCTTCCTTACGATAATATTTTTGGTTCCCTGAAGCCCAAGATCGATTGCCATCAAATCTTTTCTCCCAATGACATCGGCCTGTCTCATGGCCAGGGACCAGTGTGCATGCGGAGGAAGTGGTATGTCATCCTACAGTAAGCCAAGCCGACTTCGCGCGGCAGCCGCCGGATTGGTCGCGATTGCTGCCTTGCTGTTGATTTCCACTTCTGCGATTGCGCAGAGCGACTCGAATCCCAAGTGGGATCTGTTCGTCGGCTATCAATGGTTGCACCCGGGAATTACGGTTCCAGCCCCGGGAGGAAATCCGGCTAGCCCGACTCCCTATGAGGTTCCTGACATGTCGGCCGGATTTGGCTCGGCATTGAC
>JASHRE010000364.1 GCA_030037515.1 Candidatus Sulfotelmatobacter sp. | reverse complement strand
CATTGAGGCGACATCGCCGCTGTAATCTGTCTTGACCGCATCCGCGCCAAGCTCGGCCGCCATGCGAGTGTGGAGGTTCAGCCACTTGGGATCGCCCGGATTATGTACATCCTTTCCCCGTGCCAGCGATTCAACAATTAGCGGGACTCCAACTCGCTCGCATTCGCGGGCGATCTCGGCGTTGCGCCTGACCTCCTTCATCTCGAATTCGGTATCGCCGGTACCAACGACGAGATATGTCAGAACAGCATCTGCGCCCTGGCGTAAGGCTTCCTCGGGGCGGGCAAGGAGGGAACTGTGCAGCGCTCCCTGCCCGTTTTGCCCGATCGCAGCCCAAACCGTAGTCCAATCCAACCGCGCAATGAAAGCTGGTATCGGGCTGAGCGGGGTCGAGTTTGCGAATTGCCTCATGAGGCCAAGGTTCAGCAGTAAGGCATCGACTTGGGCTTGGGCAAATTGGCGAATCCTTCCTAAAGGGTCTTCCGTTCCCGGAATCGGTCCCAACACCAACGCATGGTCGAAAGCCACGACCAGGGCTCGGTGTTTCGAGCCTCCGAGCACACGATTCAAGCGAATCCGCTTGCCGCAATCGCTCACCGATGCCTCACCTCTCCGCCAAAGGCACTCAAACTACCCCGCCTCCAAGCGACTGTCAATCTATATTGTTCTAATGTGTTCATTTATGCTTTGTTCTGCGCGTTTCGTGCAACGCGGCTATCACAACTTCGACGCCCGCTTCACGCAGGCCATTGATGTATTTCGCATCGGTGCCGGCGTCGGTTACGAGCACGTCGATGTCCCTCACGGGGCCGACGTAGGCAAAGCTCTGCGTACCAAATTTGCTGTGATCGGCTAACGCGATCCTGGTCTTGGCGGCTCTCGTGATCATCTTCTTGATCTGCGCCTCGGCGTGGTTTGCAGTGGAGACTCCATACCTAAGATCGATTGCGCTGACCCCCAAAATTGCTTTGTCCAGGCGAATTTCGGAGAGCGCACGCTGCGCCCATTCCCCGGAAAAATAGAAGGTGTCCTTTTGAAGGTCGCCTCCGGTACACAGAACAGTCACTCCTGAGCTTCTTTGCAGCTGGCAAACAATCGTCGGAGAGTTTGTCACTACGGTCAGGCGATTCCGCTGGTTTAAGCGACGGGCAAGCTCATACACTGTGGTGCTTCCCTCAAGAAAAATAGCCTCCCCGTCAAGCAGCAAACGTTCAGCCTCACGCGCAATCGCCTGCTTCTCATTGCTATGGCTATGCGACAAAGTCCCGTAGGAAGGCTGGAAGCTGGTGCTGGACATGCGGGAAACCGCTCCACCATGAGAGCGCACGAGTACGCCATCTTGCTCCAAAGTGGCCAAGTCGCGCCTTACGGTCGCGGCCGTAACCCCGAGAGCAGCACATAGATCGGAAGCAGTAATGGTGCGTTGCCCCGAAAGAATCTCTCGAATTCGAAATCTACGCTCTTCTGCGAGCATGAGGTTTGTACTCTCCGGGCTGCCCAAACTGGTTCGGAATCCAGGGCTCCGCGGCACCAATTGTATTCGGGATATGAGCGATTTGTATCATACAAAACGAGCCTTGGAATTAAGAAATCGCTCAGAAACGAACAGATTGATTGACAAAAAGGTAAGGGATCGGTAGATTCGCGCAATTGTAGGGTGACCGGCTGCTAGCCTACAACGAGTGCACGGACTTGCCGCCTATTGCAATCAAGACTGAATCGCCACCCCACCTGACGCGCGCCTTCGGTTTACTTCATGCCGCTGCCCTGAACATTTCCAACATGGTTGGGATCGGGCCTTTTATCACAATTCCGCTGATGATGGCCTCCATGAGTGGCCCTCAATCCATGCTGGGCTGGGTGACGGGCGCTCTCATCGTGATTTCCGACGGCCTGATATGGAGCGAACTGGGGGCGGCATTGCCTGGCTCCGGTGGCAGCTACCATTTTCTTCGCGAGGCGTACGGCCACCAAACTTGGGGTCGCCTGATGGCTTTTCTTTTCATCTGGCAATTCATTCTGAGTGGGCCTTTGGAAATCGCATCCGGGATGATCGGATTCGGAAACTATTCGACCTACCTTTGGCCGGGATTAAGCGGTCGCGGCCAGCAATACGTGGCGGTTGCCGCGGGTCTCGCTGCTTTGTTCCTCTTATGCCGGCAGATGACATTCCTGCGCAAGGTGACCCTCACTCTTTGGGTGGGCACAGCACTGGCCATGGTAGCCATCATCGCCACTGGTTTTTTACACTTCAATGCTCACCTGGCATTCGATTTTCCTCCCGGAGCGATGGCCTTTAATCGGGGCTTCGTGCTCGGTCTGGGGAGCGCCACGCTGATCGCGGTGTACAACTATCTAGGATATTACGATGTCTGCTACATCGGAGACGAAGTGCAGAATCCGGCTTACGTGGTGCCGCGCTCGATTCTGTATTCGCTTGCAGTCTGCTGTGTCGGGTACCTGGCGCTGCATCTTGCTTTGATTGGAGTGGTGCCTTGGCGCGAAGCCATTCATTCGAACTTCATCGCCTCTGATTTCATGGAGCAGTTGTATGGCAGAGGCGCCGCAATCGCAGTAACAATTTTCGTCCTCTGGTCGGCCTTCGGCGCCGTGTTCGCGCTTCTCTTGGGTTATTCGCGAATTCCTTATGCGGCTGCTATCGACGGCTATTTCTTTCGCCCTTTTGCGCAACTGCATCCCTCGAAGAACTATCCTCAGGTTTCGCTTCTGGTGCTGGGCGCGGTTTCGATCGCCCTTGCGTTTTTCAACCTCGAGCAACTGGTGAGCGCGTTGATCACAACCCGAATTTTGGTGCAGTTTCTCGGGCAGCTATTTGCCATTCCACTCTTGCGGCGAAAGTTTCCGGCCAGCGCGCGGCCCTACAAGATGTGGTTTTATCCCGTGCCAATTGTCGTTGCCTTCTTCGGCTGGGCCTATGTCTTTCTGACCTCCGGCTGGCTCTACATCGAGATCGGTTTATTGACGCTGCTAACCGGCGTTCTGGTTTTCTTCATCTGGGCGAGGTGGAAGGAAACATGGCCGTTCAATCACGAAAGGAATGTATGATCCGGCATACTCTTGGCGGTTTGCGGCGTTCCAAGGAACTGGTAAGCAAAATACGTCCGGTGCAAATTGCATGTGTCTTGATCGCCTGCGTGCTAATCCTGGTCGAAGGCTGTTTCGGCTCTTCTGACCCGTCTAAGGCTTCTCAGGTGGTCGTTGCCATCGAGGGCCTTTCTGTGGTCGTTCAGCCGGGCGACGGCACCTACGAGGTCCGAACGGGAAATCGCGGACACATCATCTTTCATGGACGAATAGCGGCGGAGATCGATCACAAGTGGGTCGGGTCGACGGATTATCCGAAACACGAGATAACTCAAGCGAACTTTGAGGATGCTCTCGGGCACGGCAGAAAAATCACAGTCACTTCGTCCGGACTTCCGAAACTACCTGATCTTGCGTACGCACTAGCGATCTATGAGGGAAGAGATTTCGGCGCCATCGAGGCGGAAGTACAAAATCACACGGGCAATCCGGTAACAATCCAAAGTATCCGCAGCGTGGAAGCTCTCGGAAACCCCATGGTTGATCTCGGCGGCTCGCAAAACGCCGACCGGGTTCTCTCCGACAGCTTCAGCGAAGACTGGCCCCCGTTGCAGATTTACGATTTGGGAAAAGCTCCCCAAGGCATGCACCGCGCCGTGGGCAGCCAGCTTATCTACAACCGGGAGAGCAAGGAGAGCCTGTTTGTTGGGGCTCTCACCTCCAACCGCTTCCTGACCATTATTCATTTGCAAGCGCAACCGGTGCAAACGCAATCATTGTCACCTGATGCCCCAGGCATCACTTCCTTCACAGTCGATTCAACTGGAACTACTGAGATACAGGCGACCGATCCCGAATCCGACCTGCGTGAGGGTCCCGCAGGAAACCTCATTGAACTCAACATCCCTCTGCCCGACAGCGAGTCGATAACTTCGGAACGTGTCATGTTTGCAGCGGGAAGAGACTACCATTCGCAGCTTGAGAATTATGGTGCCGTGATTCGAGAACTGCATCACAGTCGCGTCAACTCAGACAACTTGCTGGGATGGTGGAGTTGGACGGCCTACTACACAAAAATCACTCAAGGCACCGCACTTACCAACGCTCAATGGTTGGCTGAGCATCTGAAGGCTCTGGGCTACGATTATTTTCATTTCGACCTCGGTTACGGATACTCTCGCGGTGAATACACTACGCCCAATGCCTCTCAATTCCCCCGTGGCATGTTGGATCTTACGGGCCGCATTTGCCGATTAGGATTAAACATAGGCGTTTGGACCGCTCCCTTTGAAGTGGGCGAGCGGGCATGGATCTACGAGCGCCACAAAGATTGGCTGGTGCACAACGCACATGGCGATCCGATTCCTATTGGAAATGCCGAAGAGGTAAAGGGCGAACGCCTGTTCGTCTTAGATGTTACTCATCCCGATGCTCAGGAATATCTTCGGCAGACCTATCGCACGCTGGTCCGGGAATGGGGTGTGCGTTACATCAAGCTCGACTTCATGGACAATACAGCAATCGAGGGCTATTACCATCGCCCGAACACAACAGCGCTGGAAGCGCAGCGAATCGGACTCGCGATTATCCGCAAGACCGTCGGCGAAAACGTTCTCCTCGATAAAGATGGTAGTCCGATGTTGAACCCCGTAGGTCTGGTGGATGAGGGCCGTATATCCCAGGATACGGGTCATACGTTTCTGCGCAGCAAGGAAGCTGCGCCGGGCATCGCCGCGCGCTATTACATGCAGCGCAACTTTTTCGTCACAGACCCGGACGCGTTCACGGTTTCCCGGCAGCTCCTGGAAGAGCGGACAATTGAAGCCCCGGCTACAATGAATGAAGCTCAGGTGTCGATAGCGCTGGCGGCGGTTTCTGGAGGAATGTTCGAAATTGGCGACGACCTCCCAACTCTGGGGAGCGATCCGGAACGCCTGGCGTTGGTCGAGAATTCTGATTTATTGGCCATGGTAAGACTGGGGCAGGCTGCCGTGCCTCTGGATCTTTTGACCTACGCGGATAAAGACGAGCAACCGAGCGTCTTTCTGCTGCGCGAAGATCAGCATCAATCGATGCTGGCGGTTTTCAACTGGACGGAGCGGTCGAGTTCCCATACTTTCACTCTTTCCGAGTTGAAGCTTACGCCAGGCCATTCGTACAAGCTCGTTGACTCGTTCGCGCGAGATCAGCCGCCGGCGACGGACGGCGAAACGCTCCGCTTGGACAATCAATCCGCACACTCCGTCAAGCTGATCAAGATTATTGACACTTCAATCCCGGCGGCGGCGCCTTCGATTGCCTTTCATGTTCCAACGCAAGCGAAAATTGGCGAAGAAGTTGCGTTCTCTAGCGTGGCGTCTAAAGACGGCGTTCCCCCACTCGCCTATCATTGGGATTTCGGCGATGGAGTCGTCGCCGACGGAGCAATCCTGACTCATGCTTACACGGCCGCCGGAAATTACACGGTGCGTTTCACTGCTGAGGGCCTTGATGGCAAGTCAGCAGAGCAGACATTCTCGATCGCCGTAAACGGATCGGTGATTCTTCCGCCTCCCCGGCGATACACTGAAACGCGTGAGTAGTCTCGTCAGTGGGCGGTTGGTCGGCAATTGGGAAGTCAACTTCTGGTTTGCCCGTGATACGCCAAGAACAGCATCTCTTCCAGCTTTTCACGGCCCGATCCTAGATGGGTAGACTGCGGCCCAGGAGCTTGCAACCGCGATAGATCTGCAATCCTTGTGGACGACCAGATTGGGTCGCTTCCGGGAGGAGGATCGCCGCGTTGGACCAACAATCTGACCTTCAGGCGCGTCGTAAGGCGCACACTGCACATCAGATAATGGGATAATCAAGGGCACACTCGTTGAGGATGCGGGGTCGAGCCCGGCGGTATGTTGCGAAATCGCCCTGACGGTTCCATTGTGCATGGGTCGGCCTTCTTCGCCCTGGTATGAACGTTCAACGCGGCGATGTGGACAAGAAATCGATGAGTACGCCCAACCCACATTTGGACGCGAATAAAGCCGAACTCATTCAGCGGGTTTGCCAGGGTGACAAAGACGCCTTCTACAGCCTCGTGCGCGCCCGTATGAGAGAGCGGTATACATGGCCGCGATATCGATTCTGAATAATCCCGCAGACGCCGAAGAAGTTGCGCAGGAAGCTGTTCTAAAGGCGTTTTCTAATTTGGCGCGATTTAGGAGCGAGGCCAAGTTCAGTACTTGGCTCATTCAGATTACGATCAACGAAGCCCGGCTAAAATTAAGGAAGGATCGCCCTCATCTATATGAATCCGTCGCACAATTCTTTTCCTTGACGCGGAAGAGGTCGATGGTTCGAATCCATTCGGCCTACCATCATTTTCA
>JASHRE010000363.1 GCA_030037515.1 Candidatus Sulfotelmatobacter sp. | reverse complement strand
ATCAAGGGGAGTGATGATCTGGTCCGTCAATATCAGTTCCGGCAGATTCGGCGCGTACTGCGCCAGCGTATGCACCACAGTCTGCCCGAGCGCTTTGCGCTGCTGTTCCCAGTCGCCCTTCAGCTTGTACGGCGCGTACTGCATGTAGATCGACATGACATGCTTGCCTTCGGGCGCAAGCGCGGGATCGGTCAGTGACGGAATCGCAACTTCCAGATACGGCTGACGCGAGAAGTCACCATATTTCGACTCGTCGAACGCCCGCTCTAGATAATCGATCTCATGCCCGATGTGAATGCGACCTTTCAGGGCCGACGTGTCGCCGTTCTTCAAGGCATTGAACCTCGGCAAACCTGCCAGCGCGAGATTCACCTTCGCGACGGTCCCATTGGCGCGATAATTCTGCAGCCGCTGCACAAAATCCGGCGAAAGGTGTGTGGGATCGGTCAACTTCAGCAAGGTTCGCTTGGGATCGGCATTCGAAACGACGGCGCGCGCCGAAATCTCTTCTCCCGTGCTCAGCAGCACGCCCGTCACAGCGCCATTCTGCACCTGAATTTCGATCACTTCCGCACCGGTGCGAATTTCCGCGCCGGCGGCTTTGGCCGCGTCTGCCATGGCACTGGTGAGCGCGCCGATCCCCCCGGCAGTGAAGCAGGCTCCCCCGGCCGGATGAGCATCGCCCGCCGCGCGAATCAAAAACACCAGCGCGCTTCCCGCCGACCAGGGACCAAGAAACGTTCCAAAGACTCCGCGCGCAGCAACAACGGCGCGCAGCAGTTCGGTCTGGAAATATTCCCCGGCCAAATCGGCGACGGCCATCGGCGCCCAGCGCAGCAGCCGGAACATGTCTTTCTTACCCAGCTTGCGGATCGCCCGGCCGCTCTTCAGCGTGCTCCACAGATCCCCGGTGCTCGGATGGTCGATATCCGGCGGCACGGTTGCGAGCGCTTCTGCCATCACTCTGCCGATCTTGGCGAGCGATGGTTCGAATTCGGCATATTTTGTTGCGTCTTTCTGCGAGAACGCCGCAATCTGCTCCCCAGATTTCTTCGTATCGCGATAGAGCGAAAGCGCGCGCGCATCAGGGGAAAGCGCTGTGACACAAATCTCCGGTGTGATCAGCCGGAGTCCGTCTTTTTCCAATTCCATGTCCCGCACGATGTCGGGACGAATCGGGCCGGCACTATGCGCCAAAGTCGAGCAACGAAATCCGGGATGAAATTCGTCGCTGACGGCCGCGCCGCCGACCTTCGCATTGCGCTCGAGCACGAGCGGCTTGAGCCCCGCTTTGGCGAGATAAAACGCGGTGACCAGCCCGTTGTGGCCTCCGCCGATGATGACGACGCGATTTCGATTGTTCGTCCCCATCGCTAAGCGGCTCCTTTGACATCTTTGAGAATCTCGAGCGCGGCGAGCCGTCCGTTCGCGCCCATGATGCCGCCGCCAGGATGGGTTGCCGATCCGCACATATACAGGTTCTTAATCGGCGTTCGGTACTGCGCCCACCCCGGCACCGGACGCAAAAAGAAAAGCTGCTCCAGCGAAAGCTCACCCTGAAAAATGTTGCCCTCGCTCAATCCCCACTCACGTTCCAGGTCGAGAGGCGTCACAACCATCTTGTCGATGATGATGTCGCGGATGTTCGGCGCATATTCAGCAATCGTTTCAAGCACAGTGTTCCCGAACGCTTCTTTCTGATCGTCCCAGTTCAGTCCCGGTCGCAGCTTATACGGCGCATACTGAACGAAGCACGACATGACATGCTTGCCGGGCGGCGCGACAGAAGGATCCGTCAGCGACGGAATCACCATATCGATATAGGGACGCCGCGAGAAATTTCCGTATTTCGCTTCGTCGTACGCCTTTTCCATGTACTCGACTGACGGGGAAATCGAAATCGCACCGCGCAGATGCGCGCCCGCCCCCGGCATGCATTTGAAATCCGGCAGAGCATCGAGCGCGATGTTCACTTTGCCGGAGGATCCACGGAATTTGTAGCGATTCACTTCTTCCAGAAAATCAGCCGGCAGATGCCGGGCCTCGACGAATCTTGTGAACGTCAGCCGCGGATCCACGCTCGATGAAACGACGTCCGCCAAGATTGCATCACCGTTGGCGAGCATCACTCCTTTAGCTTTGCCGTTTTTCACGATGATCTGCGCGATCGCCGATTTTGTTCGGATCTCGACTCCGGCTTCCCGCGCCGCATCGGCAATCGCGTTCGAGATCGCCCCCGTTCCCCCGCGGGCGAATCCCCAGGCACGAAATGCGCCGTCGATCTCTCCCATGTAGTGATGCAGTAAAACGTACGCCGTTCCCGGCGAACGCACGCCCAGGAACGTGCCAATGATTCCCGACGCCGACATCGTCGCTTTGAGCACGTCGGTCTCGAACCATTGATCAAGAAAATCAGCCGCGCTCATGGTCATGAGCTGCACCTGGTTGTACTTGTCGTAGCTCGACATACCCTGGAATCGCCGGCCGATGAACAGCAACTTCATCAGTTCGCGCGGATCGAGCGTTGTTGGATCCGGCGGCACCATGCTGAGGATCGGCTTTACAAAGCGGCACATCGCCTGCATCGCCTTGCCGAATTCGTCGTAGGCTTCGGCGTCGAGCCGCGAATGACGCGCGATCTCGCGATGCGTTTTGCCGTGATCGTTCACGCGCCACAGATAATCGCCGTTCGGCATTGGGGTGAACGTGCCGTCGAGTGGAAGAATTTCTAGTCCGTGACGCGGCAGATCGAGATCGCGGATGATTTCCGGGCGCAGCAGCGACACGACGTAGGAGCAAACAGAAAATTTGAATCCCGGCACGATCTCTTCCGTGCAGGCCGCACCGCCGAGCACATGACGGCGTT
>JASHRE010000362.1 GCA_030037515.1 Candidatus Sulfotelmatobacter sp. | reverse complement strand
CGCGGTAATAGTGATGTTCACATGCAATTCCGGTTGCCGATGCGCTCACAGCCAATGCCAACAGCAATGTACTCAAACCTCTCGACCGACGCTCCATAGTTTCGTCCTCCAACCAGAGATTTAAACACAATTGAAGCCAGGAAGTTCTGTTGCCGGGCCGATACGCATCCGAACCGGCATGAATGAAATCGGTCCTTTTCGCTGGCCTGCGCGAAGGCCGCGACCACGCGCGTGATTCAGATGACAAATGAATCAGGCGGGGCCACTCCTACGGCTCATGGATCGAAATGGCAGCATCAATGTATTGTTTCGGGCGAGTATTGTTTCGTGCGACTTCGCGGGAGTCGGTCAGGCTCTCGGTATTTTCACGTCGGAACCATAGGTGGAACACTGTATTCAGCAGACAGCGCGACCGGGCTACGCTTGTCTGGTCGCTCGATTTTGACAGGGTCATTTATTCATTCCTCAGCTTTAAACCGATGTCGCAGTCTGTTTCAACTCTGTACCCGGTGAGCGCGCCAACCGCCAATATGGCGCGGGTCGATTTCGGACACGCCGTTCGCTTCTACTCCGATGAGGTTGCATTTTTCGACGAAATCACCGATTTTGTCGGCTCTGTACTCCGCTGGCGCGAGCCGGTCATCATGGTGGCGACCAGCGACCACTGCAAACTGATCCGGCGGATGCTGATCGAAAAGGGATGTGATCCGGAGCGCAATCCGTTTCTGCTCTTCGATGCCGAGGACACGATGGAGCGCTTCGTGGTGAACAACCAGCCCGACGCAACCCGTTTCCGCGAGCTGATGTTTAGAAATCTCGCCCGCGCGCGCGGCGGCTACGGCCGCAAAGAGCAGCGCGTTACTATTTTCGGCGAAATGGTGGCGGTGCTCTGGAGCCAGGGCAATCCCGGGGCCGCCATGGAATTGGAAGAGCTGTGGAATGAACTTGGCCGCAGCGAACGATTCTCCTTGATTTGTGCCTACCCGGCGCGGCTGTTTGAAGGTTCCGAACATTGGGAAGCGTTTTCGAGCGTATGCGGAGCGCATGCCGCCGTTCTTAATGATGAGGACTACGCCGCTCTGAACAGCGAAGAGGAGCGGCTTCGAGCCATCGCAGGTTTGCAATTCAAAGCGCGGTCCCTCGAAAAAGAAACGGTCCGGCACCGGGAGGAGGAGTCGAGTCTGCAATCGCGCATCGAGGAAGGCACCGCCGAGATCGAACACACCCACAATAGGCTGCAGGATCTCTCTGGAAAACTCTTGCTCATGCGCGATCAGGAATCGCAACGCATTGCCAAGGAACTCCACGACAGCACATCCCAACTGCTCTCGGCACTGGCCATGTATGTGGACCTTCTCGAAGCCAACAAGGAAAGCTTTGGTCCGACGGCCGCGCACCTAATTTCGCGCAGCAATAGCCTGGTCCGACAGATTCTGCTGGAGGTGCGCGCACTCTCGGAGGGGATGTACCCGCCAACTCTCGACATCATCGGCCTGGGCTCGGCTCTTGAGTGGTATTGCACTCGCTTCACGGAACGCACCAGAATTCCGGTGAGCCTCGATATTCCTGAATCCACCGAGCGATTGCCCCAGCCGGTTGAATTGGCCATTTACCGCCTGGTGCAGGAGTATCTCGCCAGAATTTTCGAGCACGCTCCCGGTTCGCTGGTCACGATCGGGCTCAAGCGGTCCGCCGAGGGGGCGACCCTGCTGGTGACGGCGAGGGAGAGCGTTTCCTACGCTGACGCCGCTAGTCCCTCCCCGGAATTGTTTGTTTCTACTCCCAGCGAGGTTCAGGAACGAGTGCGTCAACTCAACGGGCGCGTTTTCTCGGTTTCTGACGCATGCAGTTCGGGCGTGTCTGTGTTTTTCCCTGGCCCGCAGAGCAGAGACACGGCACCCGTCTCTCGATAGTCTAGGGTTTCGATCTACTGCAACAGTGAAAAATTGACCGTCGAAGTACGGTTTTCCGTTTTCGGATCGCTGCCGCTCCAGCATCTCAAGATCGGAAGGTCCGGCTTGAGGACCTTGCACGCTCGGGGCGATGGCGGAAAAAGAGGAATACGATGCCAAACACAGGACAGATTGCATGGCAACAGACTACGCGGCGGAGCGCAAAGAATGCATGTCCACACTGCGGTGGCGCTCCTCTGCATGAACCCTGGTGTGTCACGACGAACCTGAGCGTGCGCTACGCGTACGCCATTGTTCTTTCTTCGACCCTACTGACTCCCGGTGACGTGCTGATTCTGCACTCTCTGGGAGTGATATGGTAGCGGTGCGCTTTGGTTTGGCTGCACTCGACCTGTACGCGCGAAGTACGTGCGGAAGACCCTTAAAGCAGCGAAAGCCGACGTTGAAATAACGGCCGGACTCGAGGCACGCTGTGCCCGCAATTTGGCTCGCCTGCCCGCTTGCGTCCGGCCCTCGAGAAACTTTTCGCGCACACGAGCGCTGGGGCTGGCGACTTTTCAGACTTTTCCTGCGCAGTCCGGTCAATCTCGTGCACGAACTTGCATCCGGAGTGCTCGATCACGCTCTTCGCAATTCCCCAAAGGTCTTGCCAATCGGCCGCAGCGTTTGATTGAGAAGCTTAGTGCATTTTTTCAGCTGCTTGCGCAACCCAGGTGGCTATTCCGAGTTCCTCTTTCCAGCTTGGGGCCTGCCGCTCGCGCCTGCTTCCGAGATGCTCACGCAAACGAACCGTCCTCTCTTCGCCTTGCCGTCGCGGACGCGACGAGAACTGCGTCGGCAAGTCCGTGTCTCGCACGCTTCCTCAACGGCGGACCGGCTTGAGGCTCCGGGTGCGCAGCTAATGCACAAACTCCGCCGAGGAATCTTGACGAAGTTTTTTCCGCGACTTGCGCAACTTTCTCGCTTGGCTGCAGTTCGTCCACGGCAAAAACCATACCCGGTTTGCATGGCCGGAGTTCGCCTCGTAGGGGCCAGGAAAACAAAACCTACAGTAGGTACCCGAGATGGATTTCAGGCCGCCGTCACTTGCTCACTTACGCAAGCCGGATGCCCGCACGTGCACTGGCTGTGCTGTTGTTTTGCGGTTTCTCTGCATGCCTGACTGCAATAAGGATCGGAGCCCGAAACCGGACATTCACATGCGGGATGAGCGCACTTTTTCGTATTTTCTTCCAAGTTGATTTCCTCTCGACGGCATAATTTCTGCTCCCGCCGAAGTGGCTTCGTCATGCTTGAAGCACGGGACCAGCAGTATTGAGATGCCCGCGAGCCGCGAACGTTTGGATGCTCTCGGGTGCCCTGCGTCCCGCCGGGTTTGCGAGAAGCGGTGGTTTTTTGACGGTCGGAGCAGTCGGAGGAACGGGCTTTGGGGTTTTTCCGGACGGCGTTTCAGTCCGCGGACAGCAGGGAAAACTTTCGCCGGAAGTTTGTTCTAACGGCTGCTTTGCGGCGCATTCAAACGGAAAACAATGCTGCCGGTCAGCCGCAAATTATTTTGCAGTTCCACCGCTTCCGACGAATTCACGAACGCGGTGCGAAGATAGTCCCCATTCACGCGGAAGGCAAAGGGTCCAAAAATTGTCCGTTCCACTCCTACTCCCGCGCCATACGAAGGACGCGTCACCCATCCGTGCAGGTAATAGGAAGGCCCATTTACTGGCACTGCGCTATCGACTAGCCCGGCGCCGCCCAGCGCGCGCAACGCAATGCGGGTTTCCGCATGCGTGTAGGGATAGAAGACCGGTCCCGCCAATGCGCTCAGAACATAGCTGTCGTGTCCAGTTCCAAACACATCGCCCGCGCGAACATATCCTGCATCAGCCACCGCGCCCCAGTGGCGAGTGAAGTCGATTCCCGCGCCGGCATCGAGACCGTAGAGATTGATGTTTCCCGCGCTCGGCACCTGCATCGACAGATAGCTGTATCCGGCGGTCACATCAAACGACGGCCCGGAGGCGGCCGCCGCAGCGCCAGACTGTAGAGACTGTGCCATGGCGGGCGCGATCAGACCAAGAAGCAAAAGGAGATTTGTAGCTGCCGAGATTTTCTTGAGCATTCTGGGGTAGGGCATAACACTCCACGAATCACTCGGGACGAGATTCGAATTAGAGTCTTCACACTATCGGCACCTGCGTGAAGAATAAACGTATCTGGGGCTCCTGACCTTTGGTAACGCATTACTGGTACTTCCGGCTGTCTTTTGGACGTGCGGCCGGACTGAACCAATTTTGGGCGCCCGTTTTGGGATCGGCTCGTTCGGGTTCGGTTTGAACGGTCGACGTGGCTCCCTTCGATCAGCTTCCTTCGATCACGGCGTGTCAAGATATTTAGAAAATGTAACTTTGGACACGGTTGACAGTTTCTTCATGAAAAGGCACACTCGCGCTTCCCGCCGAAACGGCGCCGAGGACGCACCGATGAGCAAACGTTTTCTGTGGATCCTTCTCTCCATCACGATCACAGCATCCTTAGCAGGACAGAACGCAAGCCAATCCACCGTCTCGCCCACCCGCTCCATCACGGAAAAGGATCTTTTCGACTTCGTATGGATCGCCAATCCGCAGGTTTCCCCGGATGGAGCACGCGTCGCCTTCACGCGCGTCAACGTCGATGACAAACGCACCGGATACGAGAGCTCGATCTGGATCGTCGCCAGCGATGGCAAGCAAGCCCCGGTCAAGATGACCAACGGCAAGCGCGATGCCCAGCCGCGCTGGTCGCCCAACGGCAAATTTTTGATCTTTGTCCGCGGCGGCGACAAAGACGACTCCGGCAAGCCCAAGCCTAGCCAGCTTGCGTTGCTTTCCCTCGCCGGCGGCGAAGCCCGAATCCTGACTGACCTGCCCAAAGGCGCATCCAGCCCGGTCTGGTCGCCCGACGGGACGCACATCGCGTTCTTGAGTTCCACGACTCCCGAAGATACTCAGAAAGCCGAACACAAGAAAGATTCGGCCAAAAAAGACGATCAGGCGCCCGAGTCCGACCACGAATCCGACGTTCACGTCATCACCCGCGCGGTCTATCGCAGCAACGATGAAGGTTACCTCGATTTCAAACACCACTCGCACATTTGGCTGGTCGGTGCGCCCGCACCATCCGAGGATCTCCCTAAACCGGTCCAGCTCACCAGCGGAAATTACGACGAAGGCCAACTCGTCTGGAGCCGCGATGGTTCTCGCATCTACTTCCTTACCCGGCGGCTCGACGAACCTTATTACGAGCTTCCGAGCACCGACATTTACTCAGTTCCGGCCGCAGGCGGAAATGCCGAAAAACTGGCGACCGTGCCCATGTTCATTCACGATCTTGCGCTCAGCCCCGATGGGGGTCAGTTCGCCTTTCACGGGGCGATCACGCAGCCAGTCCGCTCCTATTCCGAACCTGACTTGTGGGTAATGGACGCTGCCCCCGATGCGAAGCCCAGAAATCTCACCGCCGACTACGACTTCGATATGGGAAGTTCCGTGTTCGGCGATAACGCCGCACCTCGCGGCGGACACAGCCAGTCCTTATATTGGTCACACGACGGCCGCCGGCTCTATGATGTCGTCGAAAAACAAGGGCGCACGCCGATCGTCCGTGTCGATGCACAAACTGGTGCGGTCGACGAACTCTCGCGCGGCGATGAAGCTGTCCTCGATTTTTCCGTGAGCTCCGACAACGACACAATCGTCGGCTTGGTCTCAACTCCGGTTATGATCGGCGATCTATTCGCCATTTCCTCGGACGGCACTCAGTCGCGTCTAACCGACGTAAATCGCAAATTGTGGTCGCAACTCAACGTCACTGCTCCTGAGGAAATCAACTACACCAGCTTCGATGGCAAGCGTATTCAAGGCTGGATCCAGAAGCCGCCGGACTTCGATCCGACCAAGAAATATCCCCTCATCCTCGACATCCATGGCGGCCCGCACACCGCGTACGGATGGGTCTTCGATCATGAATTTCAGTGGATGGCCGCCAGAGGATACGTCGTGCTTTACCCCAACCCGCGCGGATCAACCAGCTACGGCCAGGAGTTCGGCAACATCATTCAGTATCACTATCCCGGCGACGACTATCGCGATCTGATGGTCGGTGTCGACGAACTCATCAAGCGCGGCTACATCGATCCCAAAAGAATCGGCGTTACCGGCGGCAGCGGAGGCGGCGTTCTCACCGACTGGACCATTACCCACACCGACCGCTTCGCCGCCGCAGTTTCGCAGCGTGACATTTCGAATTGGGCCTCGTGGTGGTACACGGCCGATTTCACCTTGTTCCAGCCGAACTGGTTCAAGGCGCCGCCGTTTGAAGATCCGGAAGACTACAACAATCGTTCTGCGATCACCTTCGTCAAGAACATTCACACGCCCGTGCTGTTTGTGCTGGGAGAGTCTGATTTCCGCACGCCGCAGGACTCTGGCGGGGAACAATTGTTCCGCGCTCTGAAATACATGAAGCGTCCGACCGCCATGGTCGTTTTTCCGCGTGAGACGCACGAACTCTCGCGCTCCGGCGAACCGTGGCATCGCATCGAGCGACTCCAATACATTGTGGGATGGTTTGACAAGTGGACGATGGGCGTCCCTCATCCCGAGTTCGACGTGAATCCTTCGCACGCTGAGTCGACGTCGATGAGCCCTTGACGTGGATGAATCACTCTTCAAAGCTCTGCAGGAATACAACGATGGGACGGATTGATTCAGCGGCCGGGCAGCGGCGCAACTGTGACAGCCCGGCACGGAAGCGCCGGCGCTGAGGGTACGAGATAAAATCGAGCTCGCTTCGCCGGACGGCACTGCGCAGCGGCGCAGGCTGGGGGAGCAAGTGGGAGAAGAACGAGCCCGGGAAAGGACAACTCATGACCCAACGCGAAACAAGGAAAATGACGATGGCGGTAATCGTCGGCAATCGCGGTTTTTTCCCCGATCATCTGGCCAAATCTGGCCGCGAAGAAATGATGCAGGCGCTCGCCAAGGCAGGCATGGATTGCGTTGTCCTTGACCCCGACCAGAGCAAACACGGTGCCGTTGAAACCTACGAGGAAGCCAAGCGTTGCGCCGCACTTTTTCAGAAAAATCGCGACCGCATCGACGGAATTATCGTCACGCTTCCCAACTTCGGCGACGAACGCGCCATCGCCGACACGCTTCGTCTGGCAAATCTCGGCGTCCCCGTCCTCGTGCAAGCCACTCCCGACACTCCCGCGAAAATGACCATCGCCTCGCGCCGCGACAGCTTTTGCGGCAAGATGTCGGCTTGTAACAATCTCCGCCAATACGGCATCCCGTACTCGCTTACGCGTCTGCACACCGAGAGTCCGGATTCAAACGAATTCACGGACGATCTCCCTTGGTTCGCCGCCGTCTGCCGCTTCGTCAATGGATTCCGCAATCTGCGACTCGGCAGCATCGGAGCGCGTCCGGCCGCATTCAACACCGTGCGCTACAGCGAGAAACTTCTGGAATCGAGCGGAATCACGGTCGAGACCGTCGACCTCTCAGAAATTCTGGGCCGCATCGCACGGCTGAAAGATGACCATGCCGGGGTGCAAGGCAAGCTCACGGAAATCCGCAAATACGTCACGACAGCCAGCGTTCCCGAGTCCGCTCTGATCAAGATGGCCAAGCTCGGCCACGTCATCGATGATTGGATGAAATCCACTGACGTGAGAATCAGCGCCGTGCAGTGCTGGACCGCCATGGAAGAGTATTTCGGTGTGGTCCCCTGCACCATCATGAGTATGATGAGCAATAACCTGCTTCCCGCCGCCTGCGAAGTCGACGTCTGCGGAGCGCTCAGTATGTATGCGCTTGCGCTGGCTTCAGGCACGCCGAGCGCGCTGCTCGATTGGAACAACAATTATGGCGACAATCCTGACAAAGCTGTCTGCTTCCACTGCAGCAATCTTCCCAAGCATTTCTTTCAGGACGTTCGCATGGATTTTCAGGAAATCATCGCGGGCACCGTCGGCAAAGAAAACACATTCGGAACCGTAGTCGGCCGCGTGAAACCAGGAGCCATGTCCTTTGCACGTTTCTCGACTGACGACACCGCCGGAGTCATTCGCGGCTACGTGGGCGAGGGCGCATTCACCGGCGATCCTCTGAATACTTTCGGGGGCGCGGGCGTGGTCGAGATTCCCCACATGCAGAAACTGCTGCAATACATTTGCGAAAACGGATTCGAGCATCACGTCGCCGCCAACTTCTCGTCCGTTGCCGCGGCTACGCACGAAGCCGCCGTGCGCTATCTCGGCTGGCCGATGTACTGGCATGGCCACTAGTCGTTCTCATCTGGGTCGCCGTGGCCAGCGATTCGAACGTGCCTATCGAGCAGCGATGCCAATTGACCGACGCTGGTGGTGAGCATGTCGAGGTGCCCGCCGGGGACGGTTTCTACTTCCAACGATCGAACCAGAGGAGACCAGACGGGAACCGGATCGGTGGGAAAGCGCGATGGAACAGCGGCGCGCACGAACCGTAGTTCTCCATCATAAAAGCGCGGACGATAGTTCCGCAGCGCGCTATACTGCGCAGCTTTCACGCGATGAAGAGCGCGGACGAGCGAATTTCGTT
Source organism: Candidatus Sulfotelmatobacter sp. (assembly GCA_030037515.1). GTDB lineage: Bacteria > Acidobacteriota > Terriglobia > Terriglobales > Acidobacteriaceae > Sulfotelmatobacter. Next base: position 1,464 of record JASHRE010000362.1, on the reverse strand, counting down.
CGCGATCATGAATTTCGCTGAGTTGGCGCTCCTCAGCACCGGAGTTTCTCGAAGCGCTCAGTCGGTTTCCCACCAGTTGCAACAGGAGATGAGCGTATTGGGCGAACGAGAGATAACGGCGGTCGGGGTAGGAATCGAGCATCAGAAGCAGGCCCATTTTTTCCGCTTCCGCTTTGAGTCGCTGAGCGATTTCGAGAGCGACGAGACCTCCGAAAGAATAGCCGATCAAACGGTAAGGGCCATGCGGCTGGATTTCGCGAATTGCCGGGAGAAAGTACTGCGCGATGTCTTCGACACGATGGAGAGGATCTTCCTTGCCGTCATTTCCCTTGATCTCGAGACCATAAATGGCCTGACCGGATTGGGTGCGGCGAACAAGTGGAACGAGGTCGATCACGCTGCTGCCGATACCGTGGAAGATGAAGGTGGGAGGGGAATTCGCGCCTTTTTTCAGCTGGATGGCTGGGCCAGAGGGTTGAGGATTATCGAGTGCAACAGCCAGTGCGGCGATGCTTGGCGCGTCGCAGATCGTCGCAGGAGATAACTGCAAGCCGAATTCGTGGTTGACGTGGAAGAACAATTCAGCCGCGAGCCAAGTGTCGCCGCCGAGATCGAAGAAGTCGTCGGCCGGGCTGATCGAGGACCTGTGAAAAACGCGCTGCCAGATTTTGTTGAGAGTTTGCAACCTCGATGTGGTCGGATCCTTCATGGCTGGGAGATAACACAGCTAATTTTTTTGGCATGCCTCCAGTAGATTCTCTGTTTTCAGGTGGCCGCATGTCCCGACCTGCCGCGGATTCGGACAAAATTTTGAAGCACATGCAATGAGAGGCAAGGCATTCAAAAACAAAGAGTTGGCATAGTTTCTGCGCACGAATTGGCTTGCGGCGCGGCTGAGAAAATTGGGCATGCTTCCAGTTTGCATACCCAGTTTTCTCAGTCAAGGTCAATCCGTCACATCGATGGATGTGGATGGATGTGGAAGGCTGTGGAAAATATTGTGGGGGCGGTTGAAGGCAAGCCGCCCTGATTGCGCTTCAAGGCTATGTGTGGGATCTGAGGCGTCCCTAGCGGGCACCTGGCGCTGAAGCGCCGGGCTAGCGTAGGGCACCTCCCGGGCGGGATCTTTAGTTGTCCGGACCACTCAGCGCGGCGCTCGAGGCCGTTCTTCCACGGCACGGTCGGGCGGACGTCGGGCAGCAGAGATTTTGCGACGAAACATAATAACTGCCGAGCTTGGCTCCGCCGGACAGCCGGGGGCGGCTGTCCCTACATGTGCCTACTCGCCGCTGGCTTTCAAAGCCGACTGACCTGGCCATTCTTCCGCCCGCGGGGCGAGAACCCGCACCAAAGCGACCCTTCCTAATGCGTCTCTGTCTTCGTTGCTTCAGGACTCGGACCCTCCTGCTGTGAGGCTCGGTGCTGCAGCTGCCCGTGATTCATGATCGCGTTGAAGACCAAAGC
>JASHRE010000361.1 GCA_030037515.1 Candidatus Sulfotelmatobacter sp. | reverse complement strand
TGTCTGCAGCAGATCGCTGACGATCTGATTGATGCGTGCAATCTCCTGGCGAACATCTTTGACAACGGAGCGAGCCGGGCTGGTCGTGGGCAGATCGCGGCCGATAATTTCAATCACGCCGGCAATTCCGGCTAATGGATTGCGAATTTCGTGGGCCAGCCCTGTGGCAAGCTCTCCTAAAGTAGCAAAGTGTTCGGCGCGTGACATCTGCGTGCGATGCAGACGTTCGATTTCCTCGCGGCTCTCGCGCAGTTGCTCGACCATGTGATTGAAGTTGCGGCCGAGGTCTCCGATCTCGTCATTGCGCTGCGCGAAGCGGACCGCGACATTGAGATCGCCCGAGCCGACCTGCGAAATTTTCTGCTGCAGTTCGACCATTGGGCGTTGCACGGTGTAGGTGAGGACAACAAGCAGGGCGCCGCAGATGGCGACCGCTCCTGCGCCGGCGACGAGCAAGATCAAGTGCCGCTCGGGATCGCGCCAGGAAAGCGTGGCTAGAAGAAATAGAAGCATACCGCCAAGCAGCACGCAGGCGATGGGAACGAGCGCTTTGATCTCCCAAGTGATGCCGAGCCACGACGGTTCCGCCTCTTCGCGTGGTTTAGCGGCGGCGGGCGTTATCGAGTCAGCATTCGAGTGCCCCGTGCTGAAGAAACTGTCTGGCGGGCGATCACAATCGGGTTTATCCGGCTGGGATATCATTTCCTCTTCCGCAGCGTCTTGGATGCTTTCAGGCATAGGCGTGCAGTCCCGGCAGCAGGTAGGTGACACCGAAGAACGTGAACATGACGACGGCGAATCCGAGGATTGCGAAATAGGCGGCCCGGCGTCCGCGCCATCCGCGAGTGATGCGCATGTGCAGATAGCCGGCATAGACCAACCACGTGATCGCCGCCCAGGTTTCTTTGGGATCCCAATTCCAGTAAGAGCCCCAAGCACGATTGGCCCAATAGGCGCCGGCGGCGATCATCAGGGTGAGTAGGGGGAAGGCGATACAGATTGTTTTGTAAGTAATGCGGTCGAGAGCGCCGGCGTCGGGCAGATGCTGCTCGAGATCGGGCCGACGCCACAGCAGAAGCAAGTAGAGCAGGTTGGCGAAGACTCCTCCCACCAGCGCGGAGAGAATGAACGGACTAGCCGCCAGGGTTGTGGGATACAAGCCTTCGGCATCGAGAGATGAATATCGACCGTCGCGGGCGCGCAACAGGAAGAATACAAGCGCCAGAGCTTGCAGAACAATGCTGATAAAGACGGCTTGATTCGCGAGTGCGAGAAAGCCTTCGTTCTTCTTCACACGCGCGATCAGGTATAGGACCACAGGCGCGGCGACCACACACAAAACCAGCAACATCAGCCAGCCCAGATCGGGGATGGTTACGAATAGCCGGACGCCGCGCGAAATGAAGACTTCCTGCTTGTTCTCCGGATCCCATGCCACCACGTTCAATCCGCCCCAGCGTTCAAAGCGCGTGAGGATCGCGGCATAGATGGCGACCGTGAAGACGCTGGTTGCGGCCAGGAAGGTTTCGGTCTTCATCTTGTCTTGGATCAGGAACATCATGGCCAGCGCGAAACTCAGTGCACACGCGGCGTAGGCGAGCATGGCGAGCGTGACGTGGACGTGCAGCCACGTGGATTGCAGTGCCGGAACCAGCGGCCGGACTTCGCTGCGCAGCAACTGCATCAGCACAACACCGACGATCGCGACCGGCATGGTGACTGTGCCGATGACGCGGACTCCGTAGCGTTTTTCCGCGATCAATGTGAGAGCCGCCAGGGTCCAAACGAAACTCAGCAGCATTTCGTAGAGGCTGGCGAAGGGAGGGTGGCCGGCCTCATACCAGCGATGCGCTACCGCCGCGGTATTGGCGATGAGGCCGGCCCAGGTAGCCAGGGAGGCGAACTTGATATAAGAGTCGGTCGCCGTGACTCCGAAACCGAGATATAACGCCCCCGCGCCGCAATAGAAAATCAACGCAGCGTAAAGAAAATTGGCTTCGGTCAGGACGTTGCCGGATTTGACCACATTCAAAAAGGCCATGAACAGCAGGAATGCAATACTGAGCCCCACCAGGACGATCAGAGTTGCACCGCTTGCCGGTTGCTGTGCTGCTCTTGCTCGCGCCATGAAGTTCCTCCGAAAATTCCGTCGTTGGTCCTGAGTTCCCAGCCTTGAGTCGTCAGCCGTCTAGTTTGGGTCGTCCGATGACTAACGACCGGTTGACTCGACCTCGGCTGCAGGCATGACCTCGGTCTTCAGCTGCTTACGAATCTCTTCCACCAATTGCTTGAACTTGAATTCGAAGGCGTCGCGATTGCGATTCGCCGTTCCGCCGATCCACAGCCACAACTTGCCTTCGGCGTCGCGCACCGGAACGATCCAGAAGCGAACGTGCGCCACGTAGAAAACGAATGTCAGGCCGATCACCATCAGGATCACGCCCGCCCACACTGCCCACTGGCCGGGCTCGTGCGAGACTTGCAGTCCGGTGTACACCTGCGGCTTCAGATCCTTGGGTTCGAAGGTGTAGGGGGAGAGCTGGTTCTGGGCGACGCCGGGGATCTCGGGCAGCCACACATCGAACCTGGAATTCTCTTTCTTCGAAGTCACAATCAAATGCACGGCAGGGTTTTCAATATCGTTGCTGCGGGCGTAGACGTGGCCATCCTGCACGACGAAGTCGGGAATGAACTCGGCGAGCTGGACGGTCGTGTCGGGATCGAGGTCGATGGTCTGGTTTTGAGTCAGGGAGATTTCCTGCGTCGAGCTGGAGTGTTGGTTCCCGCGCGTAGCATCGAGGAGCAGGCGATCGAGCTTGCCCGTGCGGCCGTAAGTGGCCTGGTAAAAACGAACTCCGCGGTAGACCAGCGGATCGTTGACGACGATCTCTTTGCTCTGAACTTGGCGACCAGCGTCGATGACCGCCAATGTTGACCAATACTTTTTGGGAGTGCCGTCGGAGTAAGTGTCTTCTCCGGCCCCGTCGCAGCGGATGGAGAAGGGGATCGTCTTGGTCACGCCGGTGCGGAGTTCGACCTGACGGCTGGCGGTGCCCGGGTTGAGCGTCAGAAATCCCTTCCAGCCGTACAGTGCGTCGACGATGCCGCCGAGAAAGATCAGAAGCAGGCTCGCGTGCACGATGTAAACCGCCATTTCCGAGACGCGATTGCGCTCAGCAAACAGGGAGAAGGTGTTGGTTCGGACGATGCGTTCTGCAGAAAGTCCAATGTCTTTCAGTCCGCGCTCGGCCGCACTCAGCGCATGCTCTTCGTCTTTGATCTCAATCCGCGCCTGCGTGGGCAG
>JASHRE010000360.1 GCA_030037515.1 Candidatus Sulfotelmatobacter sp. | reverse complement strand
TGGCGGAAAAATTCAAGACAATCCATGGGGTTTTGGGCTCAACAGCCTTCTCGTAAGACATTGAAAACACTACGCTTAATGTCTTGCTGGATCTTCGGACTGCCGGGGTGCCGAGGCCAACCCGCGGCTTGGCCTCGGATTCAATTGGCAAGAAAGGTCCCTTGTCTGTCCCGCCCAAAGGGAACAAGCGATTCTCTAGGCGGCTATTCCACGCCCAAACTTGAGAGGGCTTCTTCGAGCAGGCTCGTGTCAATGGTCAGCCGGCGTCCGTCGGTCATCACGTTTTCCAATTCGTCGAAAGCGCGGAACAAACGCAATTTAACGGCCGCATATTGTTCGGCATCATTGAGCGGGCGTCCGTGAGTGCGGTTCCACGTGGCCAGCGTGGTTTCCGGAAGAAACACGCTAACTGCGTAGGTCAACTTACGATCGGATGTGACATCGAAAATAAATTCCCTTGCCGGGGCTTTCGGGTCGTCCACCAGCGCTGCCCGTTTCCCGACAAAATAGTATTGATACACATAACCGGATGCGCCAGCGTAAGTCTTAAGTCGGCGGACGGTCATGGGAACATTATGAGCGCCGCATGGCGATTTGTCAGGCAACGCTAGGCTGCGACGTCTGCGGGATTAGCGCGGCACGTACGATTTTCAGGAGATCACCGCGCAAGCCTGAACACACACCCCAGCTGCCACCAGCCGATTCTTTACCTCACGAGCAATCGCCCCCGCGTTTGGCGTATCAGAGTGGATGCATAGCGTCTCGGCATCGAGTGGAAGTTCATTCCCGTCGTGAGTAACGGCGCGTCCGTGTAACACAATCTCCAAGGCTTGCTGCGCGGCGCGATCGGGAGATTCGAGCAACGCGTCAGGAAGATTCCGGCTGCGCAATTTTCCATCTTTCTCGTATGCTCGATCCGCAAATGCTTCTGCAACCGAGCGCAGGCCCATGGCACGCCAGCGGGCGAGCGTTACAGACCCCGCCTGTCCCACCATAACGAGGTGCGGATCAATGCTCATCGCGGCTCGGCCGATTGCCTCGGCAACCTGCCGATCTCGCGCGGCATGATACAGCGCACCGTGCGGCTTCACGTGTGCGATGTGCATGCTGAGTTTTTCCGCCGCACGGACCAGCGAGAGAATCTGCTGGTAAACCGTGGCTTCGATCTCCGCCGGCGAAAGCGGCATCTGGACTCGTCCGAAGTTGGGACGGTCCGGATAGCTCGGATGCGCTCCGACGGCAACATTGAGTGCGCGCGCCGCCACGAGCGTTTGTTTCATGGTCGATTCATCGCCCGCGTGTCCGCCGCAGGCGATATTGGCGGAAGTGATAGAGCGCATCAACTCCAGATCGCGGCCGTCGGCCAGCCCCTGTGGCGACTCGCCCAGATCCGAATTGATGTCGATGGAAATTCCGGGCATGGTTTTTTCAGCTCAAGCAGAGAAAATCTCCTGGAGCCATGCTTCCTGTTGGCGCAGCATTTGCACCGCCTGCTCGATTGAAACCTCGGTGAATCGCAGGCTGTCACGCGCCCGCAATTGTCCCACAACGTGCAAGTCGGAGGCGATCACATTGGCGATTTTCGGATAGCCTCCCGTCGTTTGCTGATCGACGAAGAGAATGATCGGCTGTCCATCGGGCGGAATTTGAATCGCACCGAGCGGCACTCCGTCGGTGATCAACTGCGACGTATTCCGCGGAAAGATCGGGTTTCCTTTCAGGCGCAGTCCGGTTCGTCCCGATTGATCAGTAACCGAAAAGGAACTCGAAAAAAAGTTCGCAATCGCCTCCTCGTCGAACCAATCGTGCTGCAAACCGCGAGTCACGCGCAGAATCACGGGGCTGTCCTGGCCCACCAGTGGCGTAGCTTCGGATTTCAGCGCTCTTGTGTGCGAATCGCCGCCTTTGCCGACGCACAACCGATCGCCTTTGCGCAGTAATCGGCCTTCAAATCCCCCAAACTTCGCGCTCAAATGAGTCGATGCACTGCCCATCTTCAGAGGCACATCAATTCCCCCCTGTACGGCAAGGTATGCGCGCACCCCGCGCCTCATGCGACCGACCTTCACAACTGATCCGGCTTCGAGATGGATGGATTGCGCGCCACTTCGAGCATGTCCGTTGATCTCGATACTACACTCCGCTCCTGTGACCGCAATGATCGCCGGGCATTCAAATTCGAAGGTCGCACCCGTGAGCGTCATCTCCAGCCCCGGAGCATTGTCCGCATTTCCCACGAGCCGGTTGGCGATGCGGAACGAGAGTGAGTCTGCCGCGCCCGCCGGCGAAATCCCGAGATGCGAGCATCTGTAACGTCCCAGATCCTGCACAGACGTGGCCAAGCCGGCGTCTTTGATGAGAATCGTCATTGCTTCAGGCCGGCTTCTGGATCAACATCTGCTCGAACGTTGAGCGTGGGATCGCGGTGAATCGAACGATGTCTCCGGGCTGCAAACGAGTTGGGGGGGTCGCCGAAGCATCGAACATCCGCTCCGGAGTGCGCCCGATAAGCCTCCACCCTCCGGGAGAATCGATCGGATATACGCCGGTTTGCTCGCCGGCAATACCGACGGAACCGGCCGTGACGCGGGTTCTCGGCGTAGCCAGGCGTGGCGTGCGCAATTTTTCCGACAGACCGCCCAGATACGCGAAGCCGGGGGAGAATCCGAGAAAGTAAACCAGATAGGCGGCCGAGGTGTGCAGGCGGATGACCTCGTCGCTCGTGATTCGGTTGTGCGCGGCGACCTCGCCCAAGTCGGGTCCAAACTCCGCGTCGTAGCAGACAGGAATCTCAACCGTACGCGAGGCCGGATGTTCTCCACCCGCGTCCGCTTCGATCAACTCGCGAACATGCCCGGCCAACTGGCCGTGAGAAAGCCGCAGGACGTCGAAATCGATCAGCAGAGAAGCGTAACCGGGATGAAGATTTCGGATTCGCGCGTCTGCTTTCGCGAGTAACGCGCGATGGAGGCTGATGACATCGAAATGCGTTTGCCGGGAGGCAGTGTTGCCAAATTCCACCAGCAGCGACGTATCACTCGCAGCAACGATCTTCATGCCATCAGTTATTGCCGGGAGGACCGATTTTACGAAATCGATTTCCCGCGCGTCCAGAAGGTCGTTTTCTGTCGTATAATGACGCCCATAAAAAGGCGCCATGCACTCACACTCCTGAATGGGAGAGCCCACGTGTGGGTGCCGGTTTTACTTCCCCGTATCCACCCGAATTTTCTCCGGGAGACCAAAATGGATGTGTCTCCAGATCGCCAGGCGGTGACGCAACTTCTGCATCAGTGGAGGGACGGCAACAAGCAGGCATTGGATCAGTTGATGCCGTTTGTTTACGACCAACTCCGAAAGCTGGCGTCAAATTGCCTGCGGGGCGAACGTCCGGATCACACCTTGCGGGCCACCGCTCTTGTGCACGAAGCCTATGCGCGGCTGGTCGATTCCGACGTGGAGTGGCAGGATCGCGTGCATTTCTATGCTGTGTCGGCCCGGATTCTGCGCCGCATTCTGGTCGACTACGCCAAGGCCCGTAAGCGCGACAAGCGCGGCGGTGAACTTCAGAAAGTTCCCCTCGATGAAGCCGTGCTCGTTGGGCCCGAAAGCGATAAAGGTCTCACCGATCTTGATGAGGCATTAGTCCGGCTCGCCGCGCAGGACCAGCGCAAAAGCGACCTGATCGAACTGCTGTTTTTCGGCGGCCTGACCTATGACGAGACCGCGGCAGCCCTGAACATCTCTCCCGCAACCGTTCATCGCGAACTGACGCTGGCCAAGGCCTGGCTCTATCGCGAACTCGGGCACAGGACCGCATAGCGACCCTCAATTCTGATGTCGGCACCAAGTCACATTCCGCCAACACGCAAGACAAGGATCTTGCTGTAATGGCGACCTCGCCTGAACGCTGGCAACGGGTGCAGTCTTTGTTTTACGAAGCTCTGCAGTTACCTACCGACGCCCGGCCCAGTTTTCTAAAGAACCGGTGCGGTGGCGATCAGCAATTGCAAAAAGAACTGGAAGACTTGCTCGAGGCAACCGAGAAACCCTTGGACTTCCTCAAGCAGCCCGTGTTCGAGGCCGCGCACCACATGGTTCAGGACAACACGCAGCGCACCTTGGCGGCCGGTACCAAGCTGGCGCACTACGAAATTGTCTCTTTGCTCGGCACCGGCGGAATGGGCGAAGTATATCTCGCAGAAGACACCCGGCTGCGACGCAAAGTCGCCCTCAAGATGTTGAAGCCGGAACTCACCGGCGAGGAGCGCGATCTGCGCCGCTTCGAACAGGAAGCTCTGGCCGCTTCGGCTCTGAACCATCCCAACATTCTCACCATTTACGAGTTCCGTCAGCTGGATAACTTGCGATTCATTGTTTCGGAATATATTGAGGGCGACACGCTTCGCCAAAAAATCGCGCACGGTCCATTGCAGCCGAACCCCGTTGTCGAAATTGCCATTCAGATCGCCAGCGCGCTCTCGGCGGCACACGCCTCCGGAATTATTCATCGCGACATCAAGCCC
>JASHRE010000359.1 GCA_030037515.1 Candidatus Sulfotelmatobacter sp. | reverse complement strand
AATGGGTTCTATCGTCAGATTGTCCCCTGCGGACCAGTGGCTCGGATTGCATCTTTTGCTAAAGTTTGGCATCGATAACTATGTGCTAGATCCAATTAAACAAGCTTCGCGACCTTGGCAGTTGATTGCTGTGGAACTCTCCAGCGCAACTGATCCCGAGAAGATTCGCGAACTCAGGCGAGAACTTCATCTGGCCCTTTGCGAGCAAGACGTGAACCGGTCACTCCTGCACGATTGTAGAGACGAAGAAGCCGAGGTCCGTTTCCTCTGATCGTTGCTGAAAATCCAACTCACGATGTGCGGGAATTAGAGTGTCAGAGAGGCGATGTTTCAACAACCATAGAAGACCGCCGGACCGTTTACTGTTTACCGACCATCCTGATCGGTTACGGAGGGTTAAAGGTTTCCTCTAAGGGCATCCTCGGGGAACTTTTTTCTGTCGTAGAAGTCTAAGCCGACCAGGCGGGTTTCTGCTTGGATCGCCGTTAACACCGCGCTTTAACGTTTGAGCATAGAGTTTGACAACAGAGTCCACCCGAAGGGTCGCCATGAAATGTGTGTGATTCACGCTGCTGCTCCTCCTCGCGATGACTGGCGCCGCCTCTGCGCAACAGCCGCTCATTGCCCTCGAAGCGGCGGCCGATTCTAGCATTCTTGATCAGTGGCTTCACAGCGGCGATCCGCGTCTGATCGCCTGGGCTGCCGATTTCGCCCGCAGAACGCACGACACGAAGGTCGTCGCCGAGATGCCTCCATTGCTTGAGCATTGGGCCATTCCGCAGGCGGGTGATGGCGATTCGCAAGCTGCACTACGGCGAGCTGTGACCGCCGTCCTCGACACCCTCATTCAGGAAAATGTTCAGGTTCCCATTTCGGGAATCGCTGCGGCCGCGGAGCTTTTCCCGGTGCTAAGCGGCCATCCTGATTGGCCGCCGTCCCTTGTCCGAATCGCGTGTAACTCTAGGGGATTGGACTTACGGAGAGACTGGAACCTGGACCGGACGCACGCTCGCGCGCATCGCATCCATGATGCTGGCGAAGGATCCGGGACCGAGTCGCGTAATCTGGAACCAGCAGGATGTTAGATTCGTGGCCAGCGTTGTCGCCGCCTCCGAAGAGAAGTTGGAGATCGGCGTAGCCTCGACCAAAATCGTTGGTGAAGGAACGGGAAGCGGCATTGGCGGTTGCGTCCCCTTGGGACGCAAGCTCGCGCCCGGAGGATGGCCAACGGGTCTACGCCTATGCCCTTGTCGAAAACGATCCACAGGAGAATGCACCGGTGCTCGTCGATCTGGATCGCGACCGCATCGTTTTTGTCCGCACTGAGGAGAATGTCGGGGAGGATGTGACTACAGAGTTCAATCGCTTGATTCTTCAACACGGCACCAGCTGATCGCGTATTGGCTCGGGGTGAAGGAAAAGGAGATGCCTTGGTAGCCGGTCGAAGGCTTTACGATCGTTTGGACCGGCAAGGCTGCATACCAACGACAGCTCGGCGGGATCATCGAAGCCTAGCGAGAGAAGCTTAATGCCACGGTCGAAGCCCTGCGCCAGCGAGGGCTTCTCGCGGAGAGAGAGGCGGCAATGGTTGCCCCTAGGCTCATCGCCACGGTTCAGTGCGAGATCAAACCGTGCCCGCTCATCTAACGTGGTTGAACGATCTCTCCCGGGCGGAGTAAACGGGAAGAGCATCGGCAATTTTTACAAAGCTGGTTGCATGTAGACCAGGCGCTGGTACTCAAGTTTCGACTGCTTTCGATCACGTTCGCATCGGAGCGTTTGTCTGCAATCGGAAAAGATCGTCCCTGCACACTAGAGGCGAGCCCCGAGTTGAAAGATTGTCATCTCAAACGCAGGGGCGAGCACTTCCACATTCCGAATGCAGATTTCCTTCCAGATCTCAAGCTCCGAACGGGTTGACCGGGAAGGAGACACCTTTCGAGTTCTTGCCGCTGCACGCGGTTATGGATGTCACTCCTATAGCACCGGAAAATGTCGTGCCGCCCTCCACCTCCGGCAATCTGGCTAACGAGAAACGAGGGGCTTGGCTGGAATTCGAGTGGATCGGCAGGAACTAGCGGAGCCTCACAACTCGTCCGCCAGAATACCCACATTATATCCCCCAGCGCAAAACGCCATGTTTCGGTTTTTATTGACTTTTCCACGCGTGTATCCTTTCACTTATGTCCCGGTGGACCAGCGTTTCGCGAGTCCCGGCGAAGTATCCGTGTCCCTATGGAATTGCAGCGGGAACGCTCCTCCACTTTTAAATCCCGTTTCTTGTCACTCGCGGTTCGTAGACTCCGAGGGTGCAGATTGCATCGTGGGCGCGGAGGCGGCGTGAAGGAGCTAAACTCGGCAGCAACGAGAATTGCACAATGGCAGACGATCTCAAGCGTACGGTTGTCTGGAAAAACTTGTTGCTTGATGGCACAGATTATTGTGCACTCTGGCACACCGACGAGGGCTGGCTGCTGAAGGGCGCGGTCATCGGAGTCCTGAAGGATCAACGGCCGACGCTGGCGAACTACGAAATCCATTGCGACGAGAAGTGGTTGACCCACCGAGTGGAAATCGAGCGGACGATTGGAAACGACGTGAAGAACCTCAGCCTGACCGTCGAGAGCCGTGGCGTATGGCGTGGGTCGGGTCAGGAGTTTTGTGAGATTCAGGGCTGCGAAGACGTTGACCTCGCGGTAACGGCCGCGACTAACACTCTTGCGATTAAACGCCTCAATCTCCAAGTCGGAGGCAGCGAGTCGATCGTCGCCGCTTGGGTCAAGTTCCCCGAGCTTACGGTAGAACCACTGTCACAACGCTACACGCGGCTGACGAAGAACGCCTATCGGTACGAAAGCACAACAGGATTCTCCGCTGAGATCGTCGTGGATGATCTCGGTTTGGTAAGCGCCTATCCCGGTGGGTGGGAGCGCATCGGCACGGTCTAGACGAGTCGGTGCAATTTGCTTGGTACGTCAGTCGGGAGCATCGGGCAGTGAATGTCGGCAAGCGTCCCTATGGGCAAGTCACCGTTTTCCTGCCGGAATTTCGGATTTCGATGGTTCACCGAGTATACTTTTTGAGGCGATTCGTTGCGAACCCGCTACACGCGGGCTGTACCAGAAACGTATCTTGCCTGTAATACTGGCCTGAGTTGGGGTTGATTATTCCGTGCATTCGCCGGACATCCAATTCGATCCCAAGGCAGATGAATATCATCCCCGCTTAGCTGACCGATTTCGTCAAGCGTCACAGATAATCGCACTGCTTGTCGCCGTCTTGGGACTCGTAGTTCTCGGCGGCTGGGCATTTAATGTGCCTGCTCTGACATACATTCGACCTGCATTCCAGTCGATGAAGGTCAACACAGCCCTGTGCTTCCTGTTGTTGGGTGCAGGGCTTTGGCTGGCTCAAGACGACGAGCAACAGCGGAGAAGGCGCATTCTGGGGCTTGTGGTAGTGGTCATTGCTGGAGCGAGCCTCGTAGAATACGCCTTCCATGTCAGTCTTGGGATTGACCAGTTACTTTTTCGCGATACGCGCACTCCATCACTCTCGGCCTATCCGGGCAGAATGGCGATTGCAACGGCAATTTGTTTTCTGTTTCTGGGCTTGGCGGTTACGTTCTTAGGAACAAAGAAGGCGATTGCACTGCAACGCGGACTTGTAGGGGCATGTTTCGCGGTCTCACTCGTAGCTCTATGCGGCTATTTGTATGGAGTCGAGCCACTTTACTCGATTACTTCCCTTTCCACGGTTGCCGTGCATACTGCCGCTGGCTTTCTGGCGGCGTGTTTGGCTTACTTTCTTGCCCGCCCCGACGAAGGCATAGTGTCCATCGCTGTAAGCGACAGCAACTCCGGGTTTCTGCTGCGAACACTGGTTCCGGCAATTGTCGGCGTTCCCATTCTGATCGGTTGGCTGAGGCTGGCAGGTCAGCGCGCGCATCTATACGACACACCCTTCGGTGTTGGCTTGATGGTTCTGGGCAGCATCGGATGCCTCACGGCGATAACCTTGCTGGTTGTTCGATCAATGCATCGTTTGGAGTATGAGCAATCCCGTGCAGAAGAGGCTGTTAGGGAGAGCGAGCAACGTTTCCGGCTGGTGGCCGACACCGCGCCAGTGCTGATCTGGATGTCGGGCACTGACAAACTCTGCACCTACTTCAACAAACCGTGGCTGGACTTCACTGGACGATCAATGGAGGCGGAACTTGGGAGTGGCTGGGCGCAAGACGTTCACCCTGATGACCGGCAGCAGTGCCTCGATACGTACCAGCAGTCTTTTGATCGGCGAGAAAAGTTCAGGACGGAATATCGGCTCCGACGACACGACGGGGAGTATCGTTGGGTTCTCGACATTGGAGTACCGAGGTTCAATCGGGATCGCTCGTTCGCGGGTTACATCGGGATTGCGATTGATGCTACTGATGACAAACTAGCAGAGGAGGCACGGTTCAGGCATGTGGCAGTTATCGAATCGTCTGACGATGCGATTGCTTCGGGCACTCTGGATGGAATTATCGTGAGTTGGAATACAGGTGCGCAAAGGATTTATGGATACACGGAGGCTGAAGCCATAGGTAAGCCGATTAACATGCTTGTCCCACCTGAGCTACCGAATGAGGAAGACAAGATTCTTGAAAGGCTAAGGGCGGGGGCACACATCGAGCACTTTGAAACGGTGCGTGTTAGCAAAACCGGGAAAAGAATTAACGTGTCCCTTACAATATCGCCAATTAAGGATTCAAGAGGAAAAATCGTAGGCATTTCTGGAATCGCCCGCGACATTACTGAACGTAAGCGGGCAGAAGAGGCACTGCGGGAAAGTGAAGAAAGGTTCCGCAACGTCTTCCGGGACGCAGGAGTGGGCATGGTCGTGGTCTCACCTGAAGGACATTTTCTCGCTGCGAACAACGCATTCTGCGACTGTCTTGGCTATACGGAGGAAGAGCTTCTCGAAAAAACTGTTGAGGGGGTTGCCTTCCCTGAAGATTGGCCTGCTTTCTCACAGAAGTTGCGAGAAACCCTCAAAGAGGGACGCGGTTTTCAGTGGTTCGAGACACGGTGTTTGCACAAGAGTGGACGGATCGTCTACACCCAAAGCAGTGCTTCTGTGATTCGAAGCCGCGAGGGTGATCCTCAATATCTCGTCGGTCAGGTTTTGGACATCACGGAGCGCAAGAGAGCGGAAGAGTCACTTCGCGAGGTGAATCGCGCCTTAGAGGAAAAGACGGTCTTACTGCAATCGCGGGAGGAGTTGCTGAAGGTTTTTGTGAAGAGTGTGCCGGTAGCGGTCGCAATGCTCGATCGTGATCTGCGTTACCTTCAAGTTAGTGATCGTTGGTGCAGCGATAATGGGGTTCAAGCTTCGGATTTACTGGGCCGTTTGCGCTACGAAGTTGGACCCGAAATGCCTGAACGATGGAAGGAGGTTAATCGCCGTGCTCTCGAAGGGGAGACATTACGAGCCGATGAAGACCGTTGGGAGTCGGGAGGCATCACTCGTTGGGCTCGGTGGGAGGTTCGTCCATGGAGAAACGCCGATGGCGCAGTGGGAGGAATTCTTGTTCTCGCGGAGGACATAACCCGACGTAAACAGATGGAAGAGGAGCTTGCGGGCATGAGCCGAAAACTGGTTGAAGCACAGGAGCAGGAACGCGCCCGGATCGCGAGAGAGCTTCACGACGACATCGGCCAACGTCTGGCAATGCTGACAATCGATCTCGACCAAGTCCAACAAAACTGGCCCGATTTGCCCACAGAAGTTTTTCGCCGCATGCTCGAGTTACGAAAGCAGACGAAACAGATATCGGCTGGAGTGCAATCCTTGTCGCACGACCTGCACTCCTCGCAATTGGAACATCTGGGCGTCGTTACTGGCATCAAAAGCTGGTGCAGGGAGTTCGGGGAGAGGCAGGGAATGCAGATCGACTATGGACATGATGTGCGAAGCACTTTGCCAAACGAAGTCGGGCTATGCCTCTTTCGAGTCCTACAAGAAGCCCTGCACAATGCAGCCAAGCACAGCGGGGTAAAACGGATT
This sequence comes from Candidatus Sulfotelmatobacter sp., assembly GCA_030037515.1. Classification (GTDB taxonomy): domain Bacteria; phylum Acidobacteriota; class Terriglobia; order Terriglobales; family Acidobacteriaceae; genus Sulfotelmatobacter. Next base: position 3,700 of record JASHRE010000359.1, on the reverse strand, counting down.
GAAGTGCAACTGCGAGAAGAGTCTGGTGAGATTCATCTTAGCGTTCGTGATTTAGGCAGAGGCTTCGACATCGAGGCAGCAAGGCAAGGCAGAGGCTTGGGTCTCACGAGCATGCAGGAGCGAGTCAGGCTGGTGAGTGGAACGATTGCGATTGAGTCGAAACCGATGGGTGGAACCACCATCCATGTTCGTGTTCCGCTTGAGTCAAACCAAGCTCAAAGAAAGGCTGGTTAGAATTTGGGCATGAAGCTATCGCGAAGAAACTGCTGAATGCTCTGCACAGATTCGTTGGAATACATTGATGTCCATCCTGACCTCAACGCTGCCCAGAGAATACCCGCAGAGAATATCCACGTCGTATATCTGGGTGAGTTTATTGCAGAGTTGTTCGACTTGAATCGCGGCATCTGCCTTACCCTGTTCCCATAGAAGATGCACACCTTCTCCGAAAATTGCAACGCGGGGATGCTCTCCCTTTGCCGACTCAGACGCTCTCTGAATGAGATCGCTAAAGGCGTCCATAAATCGCGCTGTATCAACCGTGTTATTGGCTATGAACGCAGAGATTGTGTCAGCAGCATTGATCGCGATAAATCTGCCCTGCTCAATTGCTTCGCCAATGTCTAACCCGTAAGCCCGTAATCTTGGAAGCAGGCAATGCCGATGTGACTCGGTTGCCACGACGACAGCCGCACTCCCAGCCTTGAGAGCCGCCCCAATGAATTGCGTTGCGTCATCTAAGAAGTACCCATCATCGGTATAAAAACCCACGGCGTGGTGGCTGGTGATCCCCACGTTGTGTGGCTGGGTGAATGTCACAACGTTGTCGCGGTAAAGATGGGCAGGGGTGGACTGAGTCGGAGGGACGTTAAGCACATGATCAGTCAAACTCGCGCTAACAAACCGCTTACCTTCAAGAACGGCTTTTATCGCGGGCAATAATTCGCCCGCCGCATCCGACTTGAGGACGTAGCCGCCACCGCCCGTGCTCAAGGCTTCTTCCGCAATGTCAGCAGAGCGGTTTTCGCTCGCGAACAGGATTTTGGACGTCGGAGAAACTTCTCGGATTCGGCGAGCGGCGTCAATCCCATTCAGTGTCGGAAGACCGATGTCTAGCAAAATCAGGTCTGGTTGCAGTTCTTCGGCTTTCTGAACTGCTTCCAATCCGTCAGATGCCTCACCAATGACCTGTAGCTTCGGTTGCTTCAGAAGCGTCGTTGAGGCGAAACGACGCCAAGGCTCGTAATCGTCAACTACGATAACTCGAATCGAGGATTCATCCACGAGGTTTCTGCCCTAGTCAGAATTGAACCCAAAAGTCAAAAAGCCAGTTGCCAAGACCTCGAATCATTACATAACAACGAGAGGTCGTTCGTTGCGCAAAGGCAGGTTGCCGGACGGTCTCTTCCGTATTGGCACTCGGCACATGAAAAGGGCGGAGGCTGCTCCGCCCTCGTCCTTGGAAAGACCACACCTAATGCTTCAACTCGACTTGGATGACTTCGAACGACTTCTTGCTGGTGTTTTCTGGCAGGTGAGTAAAGGCTTCCATGTGCTGCACCGACCCAGCTTTCGCCTTGATGTCCTCGCTCTTTCCGTTCGGGTATGTGAACTTAGCGTGGGCGTCCGTCAGGAAGATCGCAACTGATTCCGGGTGGCTGTGCATCACTGATTTCTCACTCGGTTTGTACTTGATCCGAATCACTCGGACGTGGTCATTCTCGAACTCAACCGTGTAATGCATGGGATCAACCTTCACGGGATCGTCGGCGGTCGGTTGCGGTATTCTTGCAGTTGCCATGTCCCCTCCTTTCGATTTTAGTGGGATGCAGAGCAGTCTAATACGCGGATGGTTGAAAGTACAGACAGCCCAGTAGCAGTATTACTCCGGTTCCTGCCACTGCCAGCTTGGGAGACGGTGCTCCTCTCGCCTTCGCGTATTCGCTCATGTAATTGAGGTTCTTGAAGTGGTTGAAACTGCCCATCAACCAAAACGCAGCAAAGATGACGTGAAACGATGTATGCGGATGATGACGACTTCGTTTTTCCGTTCGATAAGCTGCACGGCGAGCAGCCCCGCAGTGCATCACAACTGGTCGAGGATTACATTCGCCCCGCTGCAATAGCTGCGGGCGTGATCCGGGTTGAGAACGGAGTCACGTACGACCGTGATGGCGAAATTGTGAAGCGCTTCGGCTTTCACAACCTCGGACGGCATTCACTGGCGACGTTCCTCATGGACGAGCAAACGAATCCCGCCGTGGTTCAAGCGGTCATGCGCCATGCCAAGATGGACATGACCCTCTACTATTCGCATTCTCGTCGGAAAGCAAAGCGGGCTGCGCAGGAAAAAGTTCTCCAACGCCTGCTTCCAGCGGAAATGCGGGTGCTAGTGCGGGAGCCAGAGACGATTCAGTGAGAACTCAGTGGATCAGGAACTTGTGTATAATGATGAACTTACCGCACGCAGTTGGGCGCTTAACTCAGCGGTAGAGTGCCATCTTCACACGGTGGAAGTCATAGGTTCGAATCCTATAGCGCCCACCATCTTTAACTTCTGGCGATGCAGCCACTTGGGAATCATCGCGTGTTTTGGTCTCGAGAGACCTCGACCACGGTGCAGCCCGAAGAAGTCATTGGGTTGACTCCGGAGCAGGCTTCATCTTGAGCAACTGATCCATGTACATGCGCTGAGCATTCAACGCCTTGTCGAAGTTGCCGTGCGTGTAGATGGCAGTCGTGTCGGGCTTGGCGTGACGAAGCATCGTCTGACTGACGGTGATGTCCTTGGTCGTTTCGTTCGCCCATGTGCTGAGACTGTGCCGGAAACGGTGCCAGCCAAAACGCTCGCCCTCGTTAATCAGCCCCAATTCAATAGCGGCTGGTTTGACGAATTTGGCGTTCATAGTCTGACCCCAGAGCGGCTGCTTGTCTTCGACGTAGGGGGAAGCAAAGACAAAGTCTTCTTCCCCGTTGTAAGGACTCTGCTGTCGCAACTCAGTCAGCGTCGCGGCTACAGCCTCGCACATTGGAACTGGAGCCTTGCTTGCCTTTGTCTTGGTGCGCTTAACAATCTCTCCACGACGGAACACTTGCTCGATGAAGATTGATTTTGTTTTCGTCCCGCTTTACATGACGCCAGCGAAGTCCAAGGCACTCCGAGATTCGCACGCCTGTAACAGCGACTAACAGTACGGCAGTGTTTACCGGACTGGGCAGCCGCGCCATCAGGCTGAAGACCTCTTCAGGTGAAAGCAGTTTAACCTCCGGGTGTTCCTCCTCGCTCGCTGGGATCGTGACCTTGTCCATTGGATTGCGAATGGAATGGAGTTCGTTGTGGTCAACGAAGTCGAACACCAACGACATTATTCCTGCCGTCTTCGAGCACGTCTCCCAGTGGTAGTCATTGCCGTCGTGCAGATCGAATAGCCAGTTCCGAATTTCAAGTGGCTTCATCTGTTCGGGGATGACATCTTTCCAGCGTGGAAGGATGAGGTTGTAGATGTGGTACTGGTATGTCTCTACGGTGCCTTTGCCCTTCCTGCGCCCGTCCTTCTTACGAAACGGCAGTCCGTCTTTGACGTAGGCAGCGCAGGGGTCACCAAATGTCGGCAGACCAGAAAGCGGTTGGTTGATGTGTTTCTCGATCAGGCGAAGCTCGCCAACCTGAATGCAAGCAGCAACCTCGTCTCCGATTTCA
>JASHRE010000036.1 GCA_030037515.1 Candidatus Sulfotelmatobacter sp. | reverse complement strand
AAATCGGAAAGTTGCGCAGTTGCTGCTCGTAGTCGACAAAGTACCAGAACTTGTTGTGCCGAACAGGTCCGCCCAGGGTCGCTCCGAATTGCTGCAGAGAATCGTTTGGTTTGGGGTTTCCGGCCAACTCATCGAGCTGGTCGTTAGCTCCGAATGCCGAGTTGCGGTTGTAATAAAACGCGCTGCCGTGAAGGGCGTTGCTGCCGGAGCGAGTCACGGAGTTCACGAAGCCGGCCCCGCCGCCGTAAATGGCCGAATACGGGCTCACCGAAACTTGGAACTCCTGTATCGAATCTTCGCCAAACAAGTACGGGATGCGATTGCGGCCGATAATATCGGAGAAGTAGTTGTTGGTGGCGTTCGATCCATCCACCGTGAAAGCGGTGGATCCGTTTCCGTTGGCATATCCGGAATCTTCTCCGCCTTGCTGCCCAGCGATACTCACCAGGCCGGTATCGCCGTCATAGCTGGTGTTCGGGGTTAGAGTCATGAAGTCGGTGTACTTGCGGCCGTTGAGCGGCAAGTCGTCAATCAGCGTCCGGTCGAGCACGGTGCTGACAGAAGATTCCGCAGGTCGCAGAAGCGGCGGGCGGGCAGTGACGCTCGAGGTGTCTGCCTTCGCCCCAACTTGCAGTTTGAAATCCTGCACCGTGGTGTTTCCGACTAGAACCCGCACCAGAGCGACAACATCGCGGAACCCTTCGCGGGTTACCGTGACGGAATAGGCACCGGGCATGAGAGCGGAAAAATGATAGAGACCGGCGTGATTGGTCGCGCCGGATTGCTCGGTTCCGGTCGCCAGATTCCGCAGGTTGATCGGTGCTTGAGAGATGACGGCTCCGCTGGGATCGGTAACCCGGCCCGAGATTGCTCCCGTTAGCACCACGTTTTGCGCAGATAATTGGAGGCAGCACACCGAGATCAGCAAAGCGGCGCCCACGACCGATAGGCGATTTTTTGCCGGGATCCTGCCGCTCGGCCGCGCCGAAGGAGTGAAAACCAAATCGGAAACCGGGGGGCGAATGAGCAGATTCATAAAGGGCGCCTTTCGCAAACAAATAGCTTGCCCTTTCTAAAAAAGGAAACGAGACAACGTAACGGCAACGTGTTAACCGCGCGTCACCCTACCGTTAATCCTCCATTAAAAATCGAGATCGTCAGGGAGAGCTCGACACCCGCTTCTATCGCGAGTACCGTCCGTATTCCGTTTGTGGCTAGGATACAACAGCTCGAATCTAGCGGGGTTGGTCTGGCGATTCGAAATTCTCAAAGGCATTGAGGGGCAGATCAAACCGCTTTCGGCTTTCCCTGTGCAAAAACTCGGACAATGAAAGTCGGCAATGCGGAGTGGCAGCGGGAGTGAAGCAAAATCCTGGGTACCGAAGAGCGCTATAGGAAGGATGACATCGGGTCTGCTGATCACGGGCTCCCGCAACCAGAGTTCTTGCAGGTTACGCCGCTCTCCGGGTTCGGGCGGCTTTCAATGCCGCTTCGCTCCGAGCGCGTTTTCCAGGTTTCGCCGAGTTCTTCTTGGTCTGGCGGGAGATCGCGGATCGGCTCGCGCTGCCGTTCGGTTCCCGTTTTAGCCCGCCTGAGACCGCTTGAGAACGCCTGCGGGCTGTTTTATGTCGCCGGTTCTCGCCTGCCTCAGCATCTCGCTCGGGCTTTTTTCGAAGCGCGATGGGCCCTTTCGGTGCACCCAGCTTCACGCCTGCACGGCGAGCTTTGGAAAGACCTCTAGCGATTGCCCGTTGCGGTGGGCGCCCGCCGTGTTTACCCTGTCGGACATGGTTCGTTTCTTCAGGAACGAATTCTCCAGCCCGGGTCGATGCAGACTTTCCCTTCCGTGCATCTTTCCTGGCTCGCGCAATCGTCTTTTGTTCCGGCATCGGCTAGGACCTCCTGGTTGACTCCTCGAATCAGCACTATCAAATAGGGGCGCACCCCACAATCGGACGCTCACTGTAGCCGCGGCCAAACCCTGAGTAGCCGGAATGAACCGCCGCAGGCAGGCTTCAATTAGCCGCTAGGTTTTGTCTGACATTTGCACGTGGGGCGCGCCGCTTCAAATTCCCGGCGGTGGTTGCGAGCATGTTGAATCACACTTACTCTCGGACGCGGCTTCTCGCCAATCTTTCGAACCGCGCGCTGTTCCCTCCCCCGTTAATCACTCCGAGTTCGTTGGGATGGATTTCCCGGCCCGCATCCGCCGACAAGATCGCCGCGATCGTAAGGCCCGCGGTTACGCTCCCACAGTGCGGGAAGCCGATCCGCGGCAATCCCGAGAAAGCCTGCGAGCCGCGCGTTCTGTTCCGCAGTCGGAGCGTGACACAAGACTTCGCCGTAATCCGAGATCACCGCCTCAACGTCCTGCTCCCCGTTTGCAAGGATTGTCAGCCTCGGTCACTCTGCATCTGTTCCGGTGAAAACGCTCAGCTTGTCGAACGAATTGCTGGATACGAAAACCGGGATGGTTGAAACGAGTCTCAACCACGGGCAAGCAGGTCATGCCATTTTAGGTGAACTCAGAGGGAGTCGAAGCGCTGGTTTCGCTGATTGACGTCAGACATCAGAGCCACGGCGCGGCGAAAACCGGAAAGACATCCACGCATGATGGAAAGACTCCCGTAATAGTCGTTGTATCGAAAAAATCCGGTTTGCCCTCGCCACATTGGATAGAGATCGCATGCCTCGAGCCACTTATCGCAAATCGAGTCGATGTCGACGTAAGTGTCGGGCACAAAGTTGGCAGCGTCTTCCCAGTTCTCCGCGTAGAAGATTTTGGAAACGTCATGCGGGGGGCGTTCTCGAGTGAGCGTCCCCAAACCGGCGTAGAAAATGGCATCGCGTACGATCAAGTGGCAGTTCTGATGATCCTTGTGCCAGCTTCCGCTCCAGTGGGTGACCACGACTTCCGGCCGCCGCTCGCGAATCACGTCGCAAACTCGCAGTGAACTTTCCTCGTTGAACGGTATCTCGGCGTCGGGATAGTCAAGAAAGACAGCCTCCGCCCCGATCAGACGCGCCGCGTTCTCCGTAGCTGTCCGCTGCATCGCGCCGTACTGCTGAACGGGAACGTTCTTCGGAGCTCCCCGCTCCCCCAGTGAGAGGCTGAGCAAGATGCCTCCGCCTCCGCGCTCGATCTGCTTGGCCAGCGCCGCGCCCATGGTGAACATGCCGTCACCGGGATGAGCCGCGATGGCCAGCACTTTGCCGGTTTTTGAAACGCCCGAGTCCTGTCCCGAGGCAGACGAACCTGCAATGACTGATAGGATTGCCGCGCTCCCGACCGACTGTGCAAACGAACGCCGATTCATCGTCTCTCCTTCTTGGACTTGCGCGTTTCCGACCATTGCCAGGCCAGACGCGCACAACCGAGCAGATTCGCCCGATCTCCAAGCCTGCTGACAACGAGTTTCACTTTTTTGGCTGCGAGTGGTTGAGCCCGTTCCAGCATCGCGTCACGCAGCGAAGCCAAATAAAGATCAGCTGCGGCAGCCATTCCCCCTCCAATAATTACGATTTCCGGATCGAAAAGGCTGACCATGTTCGCCATGCCGAATCCGAGCAATCGGCCCGCCTGATGGAAGATGTCCAATGCCATCGGGTCTCCGCTTCGCGCTGCCTCGGCCACTTCTCGTGCTGTGATTTTATTGGAGTCGAACTCCAAGAGACTGCTTTTATCTCCCGCCTGGAGACGCCTCCGGGCAGCGTTCGCAATTCCTGGCCCGGCGGTAAAGGATTCCAGTTCCCCAGTTGCTGAACTCGAGTTGCCGTCGAGCGAGACAGTCAGCCATCCTGCGCAACCGGAGAGTTCATGCGCACCCCGAACCACCTGTCCACCACTCATGATGCCAGCGCCAATTCCGGTGCCGATCATCAGCACGATGACATCCGACTTATTCGGCGCCGCTCCACGCCAGCATTCCCCCCACAACGCGGCATTGCGATCGCTTTCGACTGCAACTGGGATTCGGAGCGAACGTTTCAAACGGTTTGCCAGCGGCATCCGTTCCCAACCGGGGAGGTTCGGCGCCCAGACCCTCCCGTTACGGCGAACCAGTCCCGGGACCGCGACTCCCGCCGCAACAAAGCATCGCTTGGGAGTTGCGCCTTCGGCGAGATCCCGCGCCAATTGAAGGATCTGGCGCACCGGCCCTGAGGGAGAACTTCGATCAACGGGAACGGTCCGCTTGGAAGCGATGCGTCCCTCACGATTCACGACAGCAGCCGAGCATTTTGTTCCACCAAGATCAACCGCCAGGACGTAGGACATCGTAGATCCTTATCCGTTTGGACCAAGCAATGCAAAGAACAGGCTACAAACGCGCCGCGTCGGTCTTGGAACTCGACTCGCTACTCCGCTCCCGCAGAAACACGGTCGCTGACAGCAGAACGATGCCAACTGCCCCCAGCGATGGCACGATCATGCCGGCCCGAACGCCCAGCCGCTCTGAGACCTGCCCGACGGTCCAAGGCAAGAGCATGCCTCCCATCAGCGCGATCGAAAACAGAAGTCCAAACACAGTCCCGGCCCGGTTGGAATAACGGTCGCCCGCAATGGCCAAAGTTGTGGGAAAGATCGGGCCGTAGGAAAGGCCAATCAGCGCGGTCCCGGCAAATAAGAGGACGAGAGATCGTGTGGCCAGCACTACGGCGCACCCCAACATCGATAACAGTGCGATCATCAGCACGAATTGCGCCTTTCCAATCCCCTCTAGCACACGCGCCGCGAGCATTCTGCTGACCATGAGAGCCGCCCAGTAGGATGCAAGCACAAGCGTCGCCGTCCGCGCAGAGTACCCAATCGAGTTTACAAATGTCGATGTCCAGCCGCCGATGCACGCCTCGTTTCCCGATTCAAGAAACAAGATAAAAGCCAGCAGTAGTATGCCCTCGCATTTCGCGACGCCGACAAGCTGGCGCAGCGAGAAAGGCGGGCCCGGCTTGGCCGGTGGAAACCTGAGCAGTGCATACCCGAAAGCACAAATAGCACCCAGAACAGCGCAAAAGAGAAACAATTGAGGAAGGGTGAAATGCCCTTCGATGCTGGCAGCGAGCAAGGGAACGCAAACCGCCCCGATACCGAAAAAGATTCCGAGCAGATTCAGCATCGGTCCACGTTGTTCCCCAGAGATCTCGGAAACCAGCACGTTGGTCGAAGTGTTCAGCCCGCCTCCTCCGAGTCCCAGCAAAACTGCAGCTAGGGCAGCAGATGGGAAAGAATGCGTAAGGGCGAACCATATCATTGCCGCCGAAACGAGCGCGGACGAGACCAAAAGGTTCGCCTTGTTGCCGGCATAATCGATGAGCGGCCCAATGACCAACGAAGAAATGAAAATGCCAAGATAGAGAAGCAGAAACAGGTTTCCCTGCTGAGAGAGGTCGACGTGCAACCGTGCCCGCATCTCCGGCAAGCCGAACACCGTTCCAAGGATGGCCAGGACAATGCCGAAGACCAGGATCCCGGAACATGCGCTGATGAAAAGCGATCGTGGTCGCAGAGTCGACTCCTGCCTAGCGTTTGAGCGAGCGTTCGTACTCTTGGTAAACCCGATTATTGTTATCGGCCGGTATTCCCGCAACATTGGGTGAGACAAAAACCGGCGGATTGTGCCCCTTCGCCGCCAGATTCGCAGCCACCTCTGCGATGATCGCCATGGCGATCGTCACTGTTGAAACGGTCGATCCCGCGGCCACCGGCGCTTTCCATCCCTCCACCGCCACGAGCGCATCTTCCGCGGGAATGCAGTTGTCGATCACATGATCGGCGACATCAGCCAACTTCTTTCCCGAGGAGTGTGTCGCTTCGCGTTTGCGGTAATTATCAAGCGATGTGACCGCCACGGTGATCAAGCCGCGTTTCTTGGCTTCCAGCAGCACTTCAATCCCGGCGGCGTTGAGCCCGCCATGGGAAAAGACCAGCATCACGTCGCCGCTGCGAATGGGCTCGTTCTCGAAGAGCACCGTGGCGTAACCCTCCCGGCGCTCCAACCACAGCAGGCCCTTGGCGCCTCCGGATCCGATGACGTTGGTCCACATCAGCCGCATGTCCATGAGGGGCCGAAATCCGGGGAAAGCGCCGTAGCGTGGAAACATATCCTGCACGGGGAGCACGGAATGCCCGCTGCCGAACAAATGTACCAAACCACCCCGCGCGATGCAGTCGGCCATTACCTCCGATACTTTTTCGATGTTGGCGGTTTGGGTCTCCCAGATTCGGCTGAGAGCTTGAGAAATGCGTTCACGGTATTGGACTGCGCTCAAAATATTCCTCCCCGTTATGAAGTGAAATTTCGGACGAAGCTCGCCGAGTTTTGTGGCTCGTTTTCCAGACGCGGACACCAGTTCGAAAAATCATGCACCAAGTATCCTGAAAACCCAGATTCGGCCGGCTGCCAAGCGCTTGCGAAAAATTGCCTGGCCGGCGTTGTTCTCAAAATTCACCGGCTGATCGTTTTCGAGTTCGCGCGCCTCGCGGATTGCCCAGGGTAATCGAACGGCCAGGCGGACGTCGGCGTTGGTCTTGCCGTGGTTGAAGACCAGAATGAGTTGTTCTCCGGTTCCGACAAGCCGCCGTAGTTCGATCCCCGTGACATCCGTCCCGGAGACCTCCATTTCCGGCGCTACTCCCGCCGCCCGCGCCAAGGAAAGAAAGAAGCGTTTGGTATTGGCATCGTGCTCGCGGTAGTAGGCTAGCGCCGGAAAGGATCCAATGAGAACGGCGCTGCCCTTGCCTTCGAATTTCTTTACCACCGCCGCGCTGCCGTCGGGGAAACGAGCGAGGATCCTGCCTCCAGCCAGAGGCTCAAGCTCCTCTGCGAAGGCGTAGCCGACGATGGAGGTGTGAGCAGGCACGTCTG
>JASHRE010000358.1 GCA_030037515.1 Candidatus Sulfotelmatobacter sp. | reverse complement strand
TGTTCATGGCGGACTTTGAAGATTCCAATTCGCCCACCTGGATGAACAATCTCGAGGGGCAATCCAATCTTTCCGACGCCGTGAAAGGCACGATCCACTTCGTGAGCCCCGAGGGAAAGGGTTATGAACTGAATGAACGCGTGGCGACGTTGGTGGTGCGTCCTCGAGGTTGGCATTTGGAAGAAAAACACTTCCTTGTCGACGGGCTGCCAATTTCAGCGTCGCTGTTCGATTTCGGTCTCTACTTTTTCCACAACGCGCAGCCGCTGATCGAAAAAGGAACCGGACCTTATTTTTATTTGCCCAAGATAGAGAGCCATCTCGAGGCGCGCCTGTGGAACGATGTGTTCTGTTTTGCTCAGGACGAACTCGGCATTTTGCGCGGCACGATCCGCGCCACCGTGCTGATTGAGACGATTCTGGCGGCCTTCGAGATGGATGAGATCCTCCATGAACTGCAGTGGCACTCTTCGGGACTGAACTGCGGCCGCTGGGACTACATTTTCAGCCTCATCAAGAAATTCCGGAACCGTCCGGATTTCGTGTTGCCCGACCGGTCGACGGTCACCATGGAGAAACATTTTCTGAAATCGTATGTCGATCTCTTGATCCAGACATGCCATCGCCGCGGCATTCATGCCATGGGCGGAATGGCTGCACAAATTCCGATCAAGAACAGCCCGGCGGCCAACGAAATAGCGCTCGAAAAAGTGCGCCAGGACAAGCAGCGGGAGGTACTTGCCGGCCACGACGGGACCTGGGTGGCGCATCCGGGTCTGGTGCCGATCGCAAAAGAAGTCTTCGACGCCCACATGAAAACGCCAAACCAGATCAGCCGCAAGCGCGACCAGGTTCACATCACATCCAAAGATTTGCTGACCATTCCTGAAGGACAGATCACGGAACAAGGTTTGCGCTGGAACATCGATGTGGGGCTGCAGTATCTGGAGTCGTGGTTGCGCGGTTCCGGCTGTGTTCCGATCTACAACTTGATGGAAGATGCGGCCACGGCGGAAATCTGCCGCTCGCAGGTGTGGCAGTGGGCCAAACACGGCGCGCGGCTCAGCGATGGGCGTGCGATCACGCACGAGATGATTCGCCGGATCGTGCACGAACAGAAAGCCGAATTGCGGCGCGGGCGCACTGCGGAAGCAGCGGACCTGTTCCAACGAATGCTGACCAGTGCGGATTTCACGGAATTCTTGACGCTGGAGGCTTATGATTGCATCGAGTAGACACAGGCGATACGCCTGCGCGGAAGATGCCGCCATCCGTCCAGATATCGGATGAGTTTCTCGTGCAGTTGAAGGAAGACCTGGTGTGCCGGCACGTCGCGGACGGTTTCTCGCGACTGGATGAGCATCAGCATTTGCTGTCCTCCTTCAACCCCGAAACCAGCAACGCCGCCCTGTTTACCGGCTACCTCGCCCAATGGGTGGACCTCGGATTTCGTCGTCCGGCGCTCGTCAAAGACATCCTTGCTCGCTTTTCACGGGAGGTGCGGGCGCGCCTGCCCTTACACGAATACCTTCACCTGCGCATGGCAGAAGGCATGATCGCCATGGCGGAGGAGTCCACGGAGGAAGCCATTCGCCACTTTGATTTTGTCCTCAGTCTGCAAGCGGAAACCGACGATCAGGAAGTTCTGTCCATCGCCAATTTCTGGAAGGGGCGCTGTCTACGCATGAAAGGCGAATACGATCAGGCCTTGGTCTTTGCCGTAAAGGGCAGAGATCTAGCGCTGAAACTCGGCCATTTGCCGATGAGCGCCGTGATGCGGGTCCTGGAGAGCTGGCTGTTTTTTCAGAAAGGTAACGTCAACCAGGCTGTCGAAATTCTGCAAAACGCGGAAGCAATTCTGTGCCAGACCGACGACTATCTCACTTTAGGCAACATTCATTCTTCGTACGGACGGATTGCCCGGCGTCAGGCGCGGTATCAGCATGCGATTGAGAGCTTCACAACGGCGATCGCTCTCTATCGCAAACTGGATCCGCGGCATCGGAATGTGGCGCGTTCGCTCAACAACATGGCGTACGTCAAGCGCCTTATTGCCTTGCAGCTACGGCGCAAGATAGATGCGGAAGCCGCTCGACGCCGCAAGGCTGCGGCACGTGGTACGGCGGCCAACGGCCGGCAAACGCAATCCTATCGTGCTCGTTTCGAACAACTGCGCCGGGAGGCGTTGGCCGAACTGAACGAGGCTCAAACTATCTATGAGACTTACGGGAACCATCACGGATTGGGCAGCGTTCAGTTGAACTACGGCTACCTTCATTTGGATAGCGGAGAACTGGAGGATGCCGAGAGGGAATCGGAAACGGCTTTTCATCTGGCTGACGCCAGACACGACCTTATCCTGATGGCTCGCAGCCGGCTTCTGCGGTGCATGATCGAGAACGTCCGTGTCGATGAAGGCATAAGCGAGAACACCGATCCCGACGCCCATGCGCGCCTGGCGCAAGACTTCGCGCAGGAAGCGATCGAACTCGCAAAGCACACCGAGAATCGCCGGCTTCTGGCTTACGCTTATATCTGGCACGGGCTGACTTACAGCAATCGATTCTTTGACGATTTGGAGTCAGCGCGGCTTTGCCACGACCAAGCCGTCACCATGTCGAAAGGTGTCCATGCCGAGGGGGCGTGGGAGGACCTGAAAACTCTGAATGCCCGCGTTCGGCGCGCCGGGAGCGTCAACCCTACGCTGCGCGCATGGTCTCAAGGCTCGGTTGGAGATAAAACTTTTCAGCAGATCACCGAAGAATTTGCGGAGTTGATCATCCCCAAGGTCTGGGAACGCGAGGGCCGCAAGATCTCCCGTGTGGCGACTCGTCTTTCCATTTCTCCGAAAAAGGTTCGGCGCATCCTGAGTCGCGCCGGAAGGCGGAAGCCCGCAGAGCAGTAGTTCCAGCCAAGGGAAGCCGCTTATGCTGCGCGCGCCATAGGATTCCGATCCTTTTGGACCGCCCTCACTGCCAGTGCAAGCTCCACCGCCATATACCGAAGGAGAACCAAACTTCTTATAGAAGGCGAGAAACCGCGAGGAATTTTTATTTTTCTCCAGGGGAAGCGCGAAGCTCACGACCTGCTCCATACTCGGAAGAACGACCGTGGAAAGACTGGCTCAACCGGCCATAAGTTTGCCGGAATCGTTCACATATTCTTGTTTTCACAGGATTCATTCTTCTCCTAGCTCGCACATTCCCAATGCTGATCGTGGTTTCTCGGGAAGACTACGGCGCCACGTTCTTCCGCTTTCTTCCCCGCGTGGCCAGCTCTTCCTTAACGATTTTAGAGGCATAGTGCTACGAACAGCGTTCGCCGGCGCTTGGCAGCGCACGCAGCGCTTGCCTTCACCAATTCTGCTCTGCGTGATTGCTCCTACCGGCACTTTTTCAAACCCACTCGTCAGAAACGCGGCGCTTCGTGCGGCAGACAGCAAAGGGCCGGAGAGCCGCAATCAAGAAAATCGAACTGCGAGGTTTGGGCTTGTGCTATGATCCGGCCAAGTGAGAGAAGTTCTTACTTTTCTTCATACTGGAGCAAAAATCTAAGGGCAGTGGGGTTGTGTTTATGGGCCGTGCTGAACTTCGGAACCGCAACTTTACGGAAATCATCGATCGCTTGGTCGCTGAGACTGAGCATCTGATTGAAGAATGCCGTCTCCTCGCTCGGGAAATTGAAGTCACCAAGCAAAGCTTGGGAAGCCTCGCTGAAAGGGGTCTGCCGCGACCCGGCCAACGCAGCGCGGCCGATAAAAAGATGAAAAAGCCTGACTTCGAATCAGAAGATCGGGCGAGATTGGCCAAAATTAAGCTTTAAGAGAGAACCAACCGTCTTCTGACTTCTCTCGGGCCGACCTTAGACGGCCGCAATGGTTCTCAACGAGCGCGCAGTTCCCGTCGTTGTCCGCGGATCGGAATTGCTCTTGGATTGCTGGTTTCTGTGCAGGGTTCAAGTCGCGATTGATCACGGTGAGGATCAATTCCATTCGGCAGGCGGAAGTCGGTTTCCGTCTCCCGGTCCGAAGATGAAATCAGCCTCTCTGAGATTTTCGATTGTCTTTGGACACTCGATTTCGACATGGTCCTGATCACGTTGTTGAGCAGGTCTTGCATTGGAATTCCCCGAATTGCCTTCCTCGCCAGCGAAGTAAGTCTCCGACCACTTCGCCACCGGAGTTAACCGGCCGAGATTTCACTGGCACCATCACTGTCGATTGGCGCTCTTCGAAGCGCATCCGGTTCTTACCCCGGATGAACCGCGGCCGAGCGAGCGTCGGGAAAGGGATGAAGGGTCCTCGGTTGAGGAAGCCAACGCTGAGCCAGGGCAAGAATGCGCGTCCACGAGATCCGGCCTTTCTGGCTCCGGCGGCGAACCGTAAGCGATCGGCGCCAGCTGAGCTTTCGCTAGCTGCTCGCCGTTCAAGAGACGCGCGCCAGTTTCGCGGTTTTCTCAGATTGTGCTTGCCCAATTTGGGCTACTGCAGCCGCCCAGGCTTCCTTGGCGATTCTTCTTTTTATCAGCGGGCGCAAGAAGAAGAGAGATAAAAGAGCTGCAACTGCGCAAAGGATGGCGGAAATATAAAACGGTACGGCAAACGATTCGCCGAAATGGGCCGCCAGGGCGGCCGCGCCGAAACCCGCAAAGTAGGCTGCGAGCCCCTTAGCCGTATAGACAAAACCGTAGTTGCCCGACGCATTCTTGGGTCCGAAAACATCGCCCGCAGTGGCCGAAAACAGCGAGAACACCTCGCCCCAGAACAGAAACACCAGCGGGAACAAAAGCACAAAGGCGACGGGGTTTCCCGCGATTCTGGTTAGCAGGAACACCAGCATGGCTTCGATCCCAAACGTAATGAACATCGTGTTCTCGCGTCCCAGCCAGTCGGAGACGGTTCCCCACAGGATTCTCGAGGCGGCATTCGAAAGCGAAGCGAGAGTCACGGTCAAAGGCACAATCGCCAGACCAAGAATTCTTGCATCGCTCACATGCAGAGATCTGGCGATCTGCGAAAGGTTCTGCGTGGCGATGAGCCCGCCATAGCAGGCAAAGAAAAACATCGCGTATAGGACGTAGAACTCGGGCCTCCGGATCATCTGCGTCCAAGTGAAATTCACCTTGGACTGCGACACAGTCTTGGCCGCTTTGTTGGTTGCTCGCTGATCCCAGCCTGCGGGCACCCAGCCGGCAGGAGGATGACGGAGGATCATGGCTGCGATCAAAGCGATAAAGCCTTGAGCGAGGCCCCAGATAGCCATGGCATGCGCCCACCCGCCCACCTGGATCGTACTGGCGATGGGCATGACGGTGAGCGCGGCGCCGCCGCCGAAACCTGCGGCCGTAAGGCCTACAGCCAATCCGCGGTGGTCGGGAAACCACTTCACCGCGTTGGCAACGCATGAGATGTAAATGATCGCCGCGCCGACGCCGGCAATTACGCCGTAGAACAGATAGAGTTGGGTGACGGTTTTGGCCACTGTGCCGCTCAACACCCATCCCAACCCAACGAAGATCGCCCCCAGGGTCATCAGCTTACGGATGCCAAACTTGTCGACGAAGTATCCGGCGGCGGGCATAGGCCAGGTCTCAAAGATCAGGAAGATGGAAGAAATCAGGATGATCTTTGCGTAGGGAACGCCCGAAAAAGTTTGTTTCATTCCGGGCGTGAAAAGTGTGAAGGCGTACTGATAGTTGGAAATGACGATCATCGCAAGGACGCCGAAGATCAACTGCACCCAACGATTGCCGGCTATGGGGCCGTACCTATCTTTTGCGGTGTCGGGCTCGATCAAAGCCACGGCAGTTGACATAATCCCACCCTCCTGGGTGCCAGTTACGGCAAGGCCTGTTTTTCCCTCCACCCCTTTGGCCGGAAGAATCCGCAGGAATCGGCACGCAATCAAAAAACCCGCCCCTTATGGGGAGGGCGGGTTACGAGCATCAAGTTCTTTCTGCAGTGGGATCACTCCCGGGACCAGCCACTTCTCCCACATCTCATCCACTTTGCTCTGGAAGAACTCAATGTCCTCCTCGACAAAGTGCGCGAATCTTCCCTGCTTGAGCAAGTACTCACGAACCGGCAGGCGTTTGAATCTTCCATGGGCAATTTGTTCGGTCTTGCCATAGAGCTTCAGTTTGCCGTTTTCTATCTCGTACAGAGGCCAAATGCCAGTATTCACGGCCAGTTCGCCGAGTTGAAAGGAGAGCAAGGGATCGAAATCCCAGCCTTTCGGGCAGGGGTTGAGGCAGTGAATGAAGGTCGGCCCGCCGATCGACAGAGCTTTGCGAATGTTGTTCATCGCTTGCAGTGGATATGACGTGGAGATGGTTCCGACATACTTGCAGGTGGGATGGCCGGCCGCCATGAGCGGCGCAACATTCTTTTTCCAGCGATGATGCATGATGCGTTTTACTTTTCCCGGGGTGCTGAACGAGGTGTTTACACCATAAGGGGAGGTCCCCGAGACCTGGATGTCGGTGTTGGCGTAGGTTTCGTTGTCGTACAACAGGATCAACAGGTTGTAGTCAGGATGGGTCAGAGTGGCTGAAATTGCGTTCAGCCCCATGTCGGCACCACCACCATCGCCGCAGAAGGCGATGACGTTGATGGGCTCGGCTCTCATAGTACCTTTGCGCATTTGCGCGCGGAGCGCAGCCGCAACGCCGAGAGCGCCCGAGCCCGCACTGCCCAGTTGAGTATGCATCCAGGGCACTCCCCAAGGAGTGGCGTAATAGGACGTGTTGGCCACGTACATGCAGCCTGTGCTGCCAAGAACGATGGTCCTTGGGCCTGCGGCCTTCGCCATCAGCTTCATGATTTGCGCAGACTCGCAGCCTTGGCAGGTGCGGTGACCGGACGTGTAGTATTCCTCATAGGGAACCTTCTTCACTCCCTTGAAGGCTTCCAGATTTTGCGTTGGTTTCTCTTCCACGAATGTTGTGCTCATTGATTTCATATCCTTTCCGGCTCTGGATGCGTCCTACGACGCTTATCCCCGCAGCCCGATCCATTGCGTGAGGGGTTGGGCTTTCCCTTTCGCGGCTTCGAAGACCGACTGTGTAATCGCCTCTACATCGGGTACGGTGACTTCCCGGCCGCCGAGCCCGCAGATGAAATCCAGCACCGGAGGTCTGGTGCTGGCACCTGTGTACATGGCTGAGCGAAGTTCGGTAGCCACAACGCCACTGAGGTTGGGCGAACCGAAGGAAAAGTCGCGGTCAATCACGCCGATGGCTTGGAAGCGCTCGAGGCAGTGGGCGATTTCAGGACCGGCAAACGGCCGGAACCAGCGCAGCCGCACGAATCCGACTTTTTTGCCTTCTTCGCGGAGCTTGCGGACAGCGACCTTGACTGGCGTCGACATCGTTCCCATTCCGAGGAGAACGACTTCGGCGTCTTGAGTCATGAATTCTTCGAAGAACGGATTGCCATACTTGCGGCCGAACCTTTTCTCGAAGTCGGCATACACTTCGCGGATGACGTCGCAGGCCCGCTCGGTCACTCGGTAGTTCTGGCGCCGAATCTCCATCACCCAATCCTCATTGGCTTGCGGCGCTACCGAGATCACGTTATCGGGGTGAAGCAGCAATTCGCCACGCTCGTAGCGAGGCAGGAACTTGTTCACCTGCTCGGCCGACGGAATCTTGACCAGCGCCTGCGAGTGAGTGAGGAAGGCGCCATCGCAGCTCAAAGCCAAAGGCACGAACATGCGGCGATCCTCTGCCACACGATAGGCAATCAGAGCCGTGTCCAAAGCTTCTTGCGCGCTATCGACCCACGTCAGAAGCCAGCCCAGATCGCGGACCGCCAGCGCGTCGTTGTGCTCCACGCCAAAAGCACCAGGATCGTCGAGCGCCCGGTTACCGACCATCGCGACCATCGGGACACGCAACGCGGGAGTGACGGTTAGTGCTTCCATGGCATACATCCAACCTACGCCGCTCGAACCGCAGAAAACGCGGGCGCCGCAGACCGACGCATGCTTGACGATTTCGAATTGTGAATGTTCGCCCTCCGCGACGATGAATTCGCAATCCATTTCGCCATCTGCCACGAGCTGGCTCATGTATTGCATCACTGTGTCGTAAGGACGGATCGGGTAAGCTGTGACTACGTCCACGTCGGCCAGTTTGCAGGCAATCGCAATGGCTTCCGCTCCGGTAATCAGGGCCTCCTGCTCTTGAACTTCCCGCTTCTCCTCAACCGGCAATGTTATTGTCGCCATCTGCATCTCCTTGTCTCAAATCTGCTCTTGCCGAGTTAGCCTTTCTCTGCGATTGCAATGGCCTCGGGGACCTGCTCTTTATACTGACCGCGATAACGAAAGCCATAAGCCCTGTTCGGTTCGGGCTGGCCTGACTCGATCGTCTTCTCGAGCCACTTGAGATAGGCATCGTGGTCCTTTTTAAAGGCCTCCCACTGGCTGTTGTTATCGTGAAACCGGGACTCGTTCACCATGGTGATGCAGTTCTTCACCGGGCAAACGTCTTCGCAGATGCCACAGCCGCAGCAGGCCTCGAGATTGGCGTCATAGGTCTTGTCGGGCGTGACATCAAAGGAAGCGTCGGGACAGTTGAGCCAGCAGAGCGTGCACTTGGTGCAGGTCGCAAAGTTCACGACTGGGCGCTGCGTACGCGTCGAGTACTTCTTGAACAACCCGTTGCGAGCCGGCCGGAAACCCCCAACCTGCTTCGTGACTGGGTCGGCGTAAGGACCTCCCTGCGGTTGGCCCTTGATGGAGACCCCTTCGCGCATGTCTTCCCACTTGAGCAATTCGAATTGGGGAAGCTCGTCGGGATTGCCCTGCCCGGGCTTTACCTCGATCGACTCGAAGCGCTCGAAGGCGGTTTGGGCCGATCGAACCTTGAGAGAGTTTTTCAGCTTGTCAGTGATGAATTGCTCGACCGCCTTCAGGCCGACGAGTTCCGGAAGTGCCTTGGCAATGGCACCGAGAACCCGCACGTCGGTGTGATCGTCCTTGTAAACCCACATGCCCGAAAAGCTGGTAACACCCTTCAGCACTCCCAGTTTGTAAGGCTCGTCCCGGCGATGAATGCTCTGGAGCAAGGTGGGGGCATCCTCCAGGGAAATAACGATCAGAGTGTGTCCGGGTTTCAATGCGTGATGAACCGGCTGCAGTCCGTACCATGCCCACGACTCCGCGCCCTTCGAAAGCGTGTCGTCGAGGACCACCGTCACATCCACTTGCTTCGGCTCGTACTGGGCCATCCCTGCCTGAAGCGTCTCCTCGTCGTTCGCGACGATGGCGAAGCTCTTGGCCGGAATCCCGTTACGCTCCGGAGAATCTCCATAGCGGCCAAAGGAAATACCAAGTTTGCCTTCGTTGTGCGCGGCTAAGACGATGCCGCGGGTTATGTTTTTCGCCAGAGTCTTCTGAAAGACCCCGCGGTAAATGAGTTCTACCGCGATTAGCTGACCCATGTGGGAACCTCCATTGTTTTTCTTCTAGAGCTTTTCGAGAACGATTTCCTGAATCTCCGATAAGTGGACTCGCATGGCCTGTTCCGCAGACGAGGCGTCGTGCCGCTCGAGAGCCGAGAGAATGCGCTGGTGTCCGGCCAGCGATTTCCGAGCACGCCCCTCGCCCTCGAGCGACCGTTCTCGCGTTTCACGCAACAGATCCATCAGAACTTGCACCACTTTCATCATCATGCTGTTGTCGGCGGCCAGCGCGAGCGTGTAATGAAAAGCGGAATCCTCCTCTGTCGCTAGCTGGCCTCTGTGAACCTTCTCCTCTTGCCGCCGCAAGGCCGCCTGCATTTCAGCGATTTGCTCGGGAGAAGCGTGAACAGCGGCTCTGCGAGCCAAGGCTGGCTCGATGATGTTTCGGACCTCCAACAGCTCGTTGATGACCTTCCGCTTCTGCAGAAGCACGTTGGCCACGGGAGTCACGACCGCGTCTTCGGGCACTTCACGCACGACGGTGCCGACCCCCTGGCGCGGTTGCAACAAACCGACCGCCTCCAGGCTGCGGATTGCGTCCCGGATTGAGTTGCGGCTGACTCCGAACCTCCGCACCAGTTCACGCTCAGGCGGAAGCATGTCTCCGGGCTTGAGTTTATTGATGATACGGGTTTGCAGTTGTTTGGCGACCTCCGAGTACACTCGGTTCCTGGGGATCGCTTCCAGGCCGTGCTTCGAAGGTGCGATTGTGCTCACGCTAAGCCGACTGGTCTGATGACTGACCTTTCGAACGACCCCATTCCAGTCCTTGTCGGAAAATGGCGCCGTGACCGGAGACGCACCTCAGTGTGACAGCGATCACGAACCGCTCCGTGGCGTCGCGGCGGGAACAGCTACCTTGAGACCGGTGGCCCTCGATCCGGAGCGGCTTCCGTCCTCATGGTGTGCGTCCATCTCTGGATTTCGGCACGCGATGGAAGTGGAAGGTGTAGAAATCGAGTTAAAGCGCATGAACGCGGGAGGGGAACAGGGCGGTGTCACCGAATGCGTCGCGAAACCCCTGCACCGAACGCAGGAAGGGCACGTGTGGGCGGACGCGTGTCCGCCCACTCAATCGAAGCCGAACCTCGGTTGCCTAACCTTGACGCGCCTTCAGGAGAGCGTGAGGATTTTGACTCCGCGCTCACGAAAACTGTTGAAATATCCGAAATATCCTAAAACGCGAGGGTTGGAAATCGATCCAACCATTAAGGTGTTCGCCGTAGCGCTCACGGCGACCTTTTTGGCAACCGAGCCGGCTGCTTCGTAGCCGCACGCCCACCACTACGTCATTCGAGCGACAAGTGAAAGAACTCTGCCAGAGGATCACCACTTGCGACACCGAGCACGAATCAGTTGAGTTCGCTCGGCAGTTACAGCAGTTGCTTCACGAGAGAATCGAATACCTCAGAAAAGAGCCCTCGGTATTCACTTGGTGAAAAGCTAATCAAACACTCTCGGCAGTTGGTGACTCGCTCACTTGTCGCGGCATCGGTAATGGATTATTGATTTGGTTTTATTCGCGGCCACGCTACAGACCGACCCCCTTCCCGTTGCACCCGGCTCAGGTCAGAATCGGCGCATGGAGGTGAGGTTTACGTCGGATATAGAGCGGTTTGACCGTGAAGGCCGCCCGGCAATGGGGAGTTCCACGACCCGACACGGAAACACGCAGACTGGGCCCTGGAGATGGTCGACGCTCTTGCAGCAACGATCCCGCCGGCCATCACCTTCGCATCCTTGCTATCGATTTCCCGGTAGCTTCGGTAACACCGTCGACGGCATCGCTTGCTTGGCGACATTCATAGCCGCGTTGAGTCAGAATGGACGCGGTGATTTCGCGGAGGTTTCATTCACTGCGACCAAAATCCGCTCTACTACAGAGGTTGTCCGCTCTATCGTCTGCCGCTTCGATGGATCGCCGGCTTTGCTCGCGAAGATCAGGGTCGTGCGGAACCCGGCTACTTTGGGTCTCCGGTCGCGAGTACCGCAGCGCTATCGCTGCTCAGTTCCGCCGCGCCCCAGACCACGCTAGTGCCCCAGACCACACTAGTGGCGCTGGTGCTCGTGCCCCAAACTACGCTGAAGGCAGTCACGGCGTCGTCACTCCAGGGAATCGTCGAGACAGGAGCGGTCGCGGTGTCGCCACTTATGTCAACCCAGATATTGGCGAACGACCAAGCGTTTGACGTTCCCCAGACCGTCTTACTGGCTGAGACGCTGCTGTTTCCATCAACCAGCGTCACCGTGTTATCGGACGAGTTGTAGGTTACGTATGGAGACAACGCTGCGCCCAGGTTGGACGGCGCCAGCCTGTTGTCGGAGAGTGCTGCTTGCACATCGAGCAGGCCCGTGCCGACGGAGAACAGATCGTAATATTCCGTGAAGGTCTCATCAAGAGCGGCAACCGTAATCACGGTGGAGTTGGGGAATGACTGGTAGCTGGTCTGCATCAACCGCGCCTTCACCTGATCCGGAGTCAGATTGCTGTTCTGCTGCAGAAGCAGTGCCGCCGTTCCGCTGACCACGGGCGTTGCCATGCTTGTGCCGCTGAGGCTAAAGTAGTCAGCCTGCCCGTTGTCGCCGTTGACCAGTTGAGCGGGATAATCGGCTTCCAGGGTGGCTCCCGGAGCCGCCAGCGAAACGATTCCGTTGCCCGGAGCCATGATGTCGGGCTTTACCACATGATCGCCTGTCGTTGGTCCCTTGGAAGTGTAGGTCGTCATTGTTTGGGCCGACTGCGAAGTCGATCCGTTGCTGTTCATCGCGCCGACTGTAATCACAAAAGGATCGTTTCCGGGAGCGGTAACGGTTCCATATCCGTCGCTCCCGTCAACACTCACGCGGCCGTAATTGCCTGCAGCGACCACGACCACGAGTCCGGATTGCCAAGCCGATTCCACAGCCTGGCAGAGCGGATCCTGCGTGTAGCTTTCTGAGATCCCGCGCCCGAGCGAGAGGTTGATCACCTGGATGTTATAGGTGTTCTGAAGCGAGATGGCTTCCTGGATGGCGGCGATAACAGTGCTATCGGTGCCGTTGCCGTTCTCATCCAGTGCGCGCAGATCCACCAGATTCACGGCAGGCGCCACGCCACTATAATTTCCGTTGGAGAGGTAACCATCGCCGCCAACGATTCCGGCGACGTGGGTGCCGTGGCCGTACAGATCATACTTGGCTCCGCTCGAGTTGGTGGTTGCAGTACCCGTAAAATCCTCGTGATAAATCACACGCGAGTGAGTCAGGTTCGTATCCCAAAGATCGGGGTGAGTGTCGTTGATGCCGCTGTCGATAATGGCCACGCCAATTCCAGATCCGGTGTAGCCGGCATTCCAGGCGGAGGAAACATTCACGACCGCGTTCGTCGTTGAGTCCATTCCCTTGATGGGATGGTCAGAGTGGATGGAAACCACTTCAGGGTCCGCCGCCAAAGCTGGCAGCGCGCTTGCCGGAATGGTCAGGGCCATGCCGTTTACCAAACCGAGCCTCGCGTTCAGGTGAGCGCCCAGGCGCTGCGCGCGTGCCTCCTGCTCTGCATGTGGAGCTTGGCGATACTGCACAATGATCTTTGCGGTCTCTTGCTGCGCCACACCCTGCCGGACTCGGGTCAAAACGGGGGCCAAATCCGGAGCGAATTTGCCAACCAGTTCTCGCGAACCTTGGCCAACTGCCGCCTCTGCAACCAAAAATAACACCACCGCGGTCAGGCGTTTCCCCCAAGCGGCGCTGTGGCGCTGACCTCGACCAGGATTCTTTGGTTTGAGCTTTTGTGACATACGAGTCCCCTTCCCGGGGGAAACTCAACTACTACAAGATCGTTCTTTGCATCCACCTGTAGTTGTGCACGGGCATTACCATCCCGATTTTCGTAAGTGGTTGTCTTGGTTGGAAAATCTAGTTGGTCGGCGAGGAGGAAACGGGACATTCTGTCCTGCCCGGCGGGGCGTGAGACAGTTTGTCTCCTGCTTTTACACGTCAGTGATCTAGCTGCAGGGCATTTCTTGACCGTCGCCCTTCCGTGGATTGTGTTCCCTACCGACAGCCTGGAGGCTGGAACAACGAACACCATAGAGCTGTGCGGCGGGGGCAACGGTGGAGTTGAGGGCGACGAGATCATCCATTGTCGACCGCGCGGAGAGGAGATGTTTGATCCGCGCCCAAAAGCCGCCCTATGAACACGCACCAGCGTCCAGCGGCTTCGTACAAACTCTGACAACGCTCAGAATTCCCGGTGTCCGCGGTGAAACGGTGAACGCCGCAAGCCCCGTGAGAACGCAAGCTGAGTTCTTGAGCAGGGATTTAGGTAGGCCAGCTTCTCGGGGCCTGTCCACGATCGAAAGTGACGATCGTGAAACCATTCGCCGAATCGCACATCTCATGAACGGGGTGCATCCGTCATGTTTGTTCGTGTGCTATTTGGATTTGTAATCGTGGGATGCGGTGTTTTTGCTGTTCTTCTTGTCGGCCATGGAGCGAATGTCGCTTCAAAGACACCAATTCCGGCTGCGAAAGTGGACCAACCGCTGGCTTCAACACCAGGCAAGGCGTCCGCGGTGTTCGCTGGCGGCTGTTTTTGGGGTACACAGGCAGTCTTCGAAAGAGTGAAAGGCGTCATCCACGCCACCGCTGGATATGCTGGCGGTTCCGCCGCAACTGCAACTTACGACCAGGTGACGACGGAAACGACGGGTCATGCCGAATCCGTTGAAGTGGTTTACGATCCCTCCAAAATTACCTACGGCCAATTGTTGCGCATCTTCTTTTCCGTGGCCCACGATCCGACGCAGCTCAACCGGCAGGGACCAGACGTAGGCTCTTCGTATCGCTCGGCGATCTTCTATGTCGGTGATGACCAAAAGCGGATTGCGAATGCTTATATCTCGCAACTGGACGATGCGAAGGTGTTTGAGGGACGGATCGTTACTGAGGTTACGCCTTTGAAGGGTTTCTACCGTGCTGAGGACTACCACCAGGATTACGCGCTGCACAACCCGGAAAATCCATACATTCAGGTTTGTGATCGTCCAAAGATCGAAGCGCTAAAACAGCAGTTTCCCGATCTATTTGTCGATTATGAAGGACGCCACTGAGAAGAAAAAGCGTACCCGATCCGCATTCTTCGCCGGCGCTCGAGGGCAAGCATGGGTGAGCGAGTTTTGTTGGATTTCGGCGTGGCTGTCATGACATCCCTCGTCAATCTTCACCTTCAGTATGCAGTGCAGGTAAGCACCGAGACATCGCAGGCAGTTCCTACACGAGTTTTCCGGTCGAACTGACCTCCGTGTTTTGGGTCACAGCGTCGGTTTGCAGTATTCATTGACGCGCAGGAAAGAAGGCCTCGGGCGTGACTTCGGTCTGAGTGGGAAAAATTCGGCTTCCGAGCGCACAGGTAAACCGGGCGAGAGGCACACATCCACCTTGGCGCGCTAACTGGAAGCGGCACTGGGAACCAGAGTTCGACGGCTCCTATTTGGCGGCACTCACCGACTCGACGGCGATGGTATCCCCGTTCGCCGTGCCGGTGACTTTGGCTTCCTCCCAAGCCAGATTGCCGAGCTTGTCCAGTTCGGCTTGATTCGAGGTGTCAAGGGTATACACCTTGTCGCCAACGATCAGAGCGTATTTGGCACCGTGCTTCACACAGGCGCGAACACAGTCCGCCGGAGGGATACCTTCGTGGTGTTTAGCGCCGCACATGGTGTCGCTGACCTTTCCGGTAAACGTCTGGACGCTGGCGGCCAGCCTGGGCACGGCCAGACCGGTGCTGAGTGCTGCCGTCGCGATCCAGATTTGCAACATCCGCAAACCGGACATGAGATCCTCCTTCTCCTGAGTTCCTTTCCCGTTCTGTAGTTGGATGCAATCCGTCAGACAAAGGGAGTGGCAGAGAGAGACGAGGAGAAAAGAAGTGACGAGTGGCTAGGAAAGCGACCTTGATTTCTAAAAGAACGTCTGCCGCCTATTGAATCGAACTCGCCGCATTCGAAAACACATTATTGGCGCTTGATCCCACCATTCGGATCGTGCCCACCACAATGACAAGAATCACCGCGAGCATGACCGCATATTCCGCGATGTCCTGTCCGCCTTGTTCGAACCAGAGCTTCCGTAGCTGTGTCATGTCGCACACTCCATCCTCCAGAGAACTCGAAAAAAGAACGGCGGACGATGACAGCTTGGCGCCTTAAAGCAAGGCATCCTGAAAAAACGCAGCTGGCACGCCCCCGATTGCAGGTGATTCTCCATCGTCGCGGTAACCTTGTCAAGCGATGGCAGCACGCAAATTCTCCACTGTCGTGATGTCACATCGCACACCCTTGCGGAAGTGAGTTGATGGGCAAAATGGGCAAACCACAAAGGAAGCACCGGAACTCGGGAACTGGTTTGTTCTCAATTGCGAAATTCTTGCCCAGCCAAGCGAGAAGAAGAGCCGGGTCGGTTAGACAGCTTCCATACAATGCCGCCCCGGCTCGATTTTGTCTTTCATCTAACTACTTGGATGGAGGCGCTCCGAGATTGCGATTCCAAGGCATGAAGCGCAGCTTCGGGTTGAGCACACGATTTAAGGTTGGAGCAACCCGATTTGTATCGGTCGCCGGGATTGTGCGAGTCGCAGCCTCGTCGTTCTCCGAGCACATTTGGTTACACGGAACTGCCACGAAGCCACGGTTGACATCGTTCGGGTCGAGATAGTATCCGGTAATCGCCCCGAGGTCGTTGATGCCGAAAGGCTCCGTAGCCAGCGAGCCCGCAGGATCGACGGTCGTGATATCACCACTTGCGCTACGCAGATAGCCGTGCTGCACATAATTCGCGTCGAGATAGCTTCCCGTGATGGCCCCAAAGTCGTTGAGGCTGGTGGGACCGACCGTGCCTTGACCGCTGGCGGTGCCCGCGCCGGGAGCGTCGAAGGTTGTAAGTGTGCCCTGGGGACTGCGCAGGAAGCTGTGCTGCACATTGTTGGCGTCAATATAGATTCCCGCAACTGCTCCTTCCACATTGAAGCCTAAGTCACAACCGCCACAACCTGTGCCTTGGTAGCTGCCTGTACCCGCGCCGGGAACATCGAAGACTTTCAACTCGCCGTCAAGACTACGGACGTAGCTGTGGTGAACAAAGTTGCCGCTGTTATCCGAGTACCCTCCTACGATTATCCCAAATACATTGATGTTGGTGGCCCCGGTCCCAATACACCCTTGGGAGACATCTGTGCACGCGTCTGGAGCAGTCCACGTTGTAAATGTGCCGTCGGGACTGCGCAGGAAGGCGTGGTACAGATAGTTCGAATCCGTGTAGTACCCCACGACCGCTCCTTCCAGATTCAACGTTATCGCGCTGGTGCCGTATCCCCCCACGCCCGGAACGTCGAACCTCGTAAACTCCCCGTCCGGTTCCCGTAGGAACCCGTGCCCGAAGCCGTTCGCGTCATAGTAGTTCCCCGTGATAACGCCCAAGTCGTTGATACTGCTAGGAGTGGTTCCGTTATAGGAGCCGGGGGTT
>JASHRE010000357.1 GCA_030037515.1 Candidatus Sulfotelmatobacter sp. | reverse complement strand
TGGCGAAGTACGTTTTTCTTTTTGTCGTTGCTGCTGCAGCTTGTTTCTTGCTGACACGAGCTGCGATTGCCATCCTTCACTCGCCAGATCGGGGACTTCCTTACTCGGACCACTTTGCGAACAGTGATAACGCGGAGTGGACTGCATACGGCGGAAACTGGAAAGTGCAGGATGGAAGCATGGTAAACGAATCCAACGAAAGAGGGGCTAAACTTGTGGCGGGGTCACCATATTGGACCGACTACGCGATCGAAGCCGACGTGGCGTTGCGCAGTTCGGGCGATGCTGGTCTCATCGCCCGTGTCTCCGATGCGGAACAAGGCGTAGATGCGTACAGCGGTGTTTATGTGGGGTTGCGCACTCGCGACCAAGTCTTAGTCATTGGGGTTGCCGATCATGATTGGGGAGAATACGCAACGCGTTCCCTTTCATCTTCGATTCTTCCTAACACTTGGTACACCATGCAGGTGCGATTGGAGGGTTGCAAGGTAGATGCGATTGTGATGCGGGAAGGCTCCACGGAGATGGGCAGGGCGACGAGAACAATGGATTCATGCCCACTCCGGGGCAGAATAGGACTCCGCTCCTACGATTCAGGTGGGATGTGGAGACACGTTCGAGTCACGAAGCTAGCTGCTTCGCACTGACGTCGAAGTCTCAGGATGGAAGGGATTAGGTGAAGACAATAGGCGCATTCGTGCTCTTGTTGTCGGCGATTGCCCCGGCTTCGGAGCAACCAGCAAATGGCCCCGCTGGCCAGTCCTACATTCCTCTTGCTGCCGTCCATTTTCTTCTACAGCGAACCAGCGAGCGCATCACGGTTCGCGCAACTGTGACGCGAAACGGCACTCCTCTTTATATCGAGGATTCGTCGCAGGCTGCCGCAGTCGAAAATGTGCCACCACAGGACCTGAAGATTGGCGATCAACTTCTGGTGAGTGGCTGGCCTCAGGAAGACGATCGTGGTCTGGTCATCCGAAACGCCAGCATCCGATTCTTGTGGCCGGGCATTCCGGTTGTACCTCTCGCACTGACCGCGGATCAGGCCACTCTCGGCAAATTTGCCAATTCCCTCATCGAGGTTCAGGGCAAACTGGTCGACGAGGGCGTGAGCAATCGCGAGAACTGGCTCCAAATTGAAAGTGGCAATCAGAAATTTCTAGCCCATTTTAATTCCACAAAGGCAAGTCTTCTCCTGCCACGTCTCGAACGTGGATCAATGTTGCGGCTTCGTGGTATCTGCTCCATGCGACCTGAGGACACGCACTACGTCGGCGGTTTCGCCTTACTGCTTCGCTCTGCAGAAGACGTCGATATCGTTTCAGGCCCACCCTGGTGGAGTCCTCGGCACTTGGTTGAACTTGGAATCATTTTCTTCGTACTTATTTGGGCTGCGCACGCAGCCCGACTCAAAGCGGTGGGTGCCCGATTTCGCACCATCATGGAGGAGCGTGCCCGGGTAGGACATGAACTGCACGACACACTTGCCCAGGGCTTTGCAGGAGTCGCATTCCAGATACAGGCTGCCAGAAACAACATTTCTGCGGGAGACGCAGTTCTAGAGCGTCACCTCCATCTGGCACTGGATATGGTGCGGCACAGTCATACTGAGGCGCATCGCAGCATCATCATGCTCCGGCCTCAATCACTGGACGAGGCTACAAATCTTGAAGAAGCACTCCAACAATCCATCCAGCGCATGACCGAAGGCTGTGCCATCCACGTGGATTTTGGTGTGAATGGAACGCTGAATGGGCTTCCACTCGTCGTCCAGGACGCGCTCTATCGCGTTGCACAGGAATCCATCGCCAATGCGCTGCGTCATGGTCACCCGCGAAATCTCCAAGTGAACCTGGACTATGATCCCGCGGCAGTAATTCTGCGAGTGGCCGACGATGGCAGCGGTTTCGAACCCTCAACCCTTGACGGAAGTGGTTTCGGACTGTCAGGCATGAAACAACGAATCCGGGCACTGCACGGAACCTTTACTGTAACCAGCCGACGCGGTATCGGGACGCAAGTCAGAGCTGAAGTGCCACGGCGTAGCGTCAGCCTCTCTCGTCTCAGATGGACTTTCAATACTTATTGGAACTACTGTCGACGCCACTGGAGGCCGCGTGCCAGCGCCTAACAAGATTCGTGTTCTTGTGGTTGACGACCATCCTGTCGTACGCAGGGGGCTGGCCAGTATGCTCGACAGCCAAGACGGCATCACCGTGGTTGGAACGGTGGCCTCCGGAGGAGAGGCTCTGACCTGCGTGGGAAACACCCGGCCGGACGTTGTTTTGATGGATTTGAGGATGCCTGAGATGGATGGAGTCGATGCGATCATCGCCCTGCGTGCGGCGCATCCCAATGCCAAGATCCTTGTGCTGACGAACTACCAGATGGACGAAGACATATTTAATGCGCTGCAAGCAGGGGCTCTCGGGTACTTGGTGAAAAGCGCACCGCAGGAGGAAATCGTTCATGCCATCCACACGGTGCATCAAGGGAAGCGCTGTATTCCTCCCACGATTGCCGCGAAACTGGTGGGGCGATTAAGTCATTCCGTACTCAGTCCGCGTGAGGTCGAAGTGCTCCAGTTTGTAGCCAACGGACTCACGAACAAAGAAATTGGCTCTATCCTTCAAATCAGCGATAAAACGGCCAGAAATCACGTGATCAGTTTGATGGCAAAACTCGAAGCGAAAGATCGCACCGAAGCCGTGACCATCGGAATCCGCAAAGGCCTGATCAGGGTTCCCCAGTAACGCTGCCCAAAAACAGCGAGCCGTCCCTTCAGCGTCGCGCCGCTTTCGTCTGTTCAGTTTCGGTCTTGCCAGGAAGTACGACGCTGATCGCACCCAGCGAATCGCCATGTCCTATAGTTCGACCGTCGGAAAGGATGGTCAGACCTGCGCCGCGATGGTAGCGCTCACCAGTACGATCGTAGAAAACGGTAAGCAAATGTCCGTGGTACGGCACGCCATCTAGACCGAAATAGTCCCACTTCCCGGCCGGAAGTAACGGACGAATCGTTAGTCTCTCGTCGGCGGAAGGTCGAATGCCAATGAGACCCGTAATGATGAGATCGGCATATCCGGAGTGGTTGTAGTAGCGGCCTCGATTGGGTGGTAGTTCATGTCTTGATAGCAGGATGTTTCGTGCGAGCCATTCTCCCGTATCAGAGTTGAGGTCTTCATCGATCCAGGGAATGAGCCTTCCACCCGGCGCTCGAATGTGCTGGGATTGTGTGTAGGCATTGAGCAACCGAAAATAATCGTTCTGTGACATCACCGTCTGCTCTTTGTCGTCCAACAGGTTGGCGAGGGCTACCAAGGTTTGTGTGGTAGCAAATGGCCACGACGGTCCATTCCACAAGCATTCGTGCGGGGTTTTGAAGTTGAAACGCGGACTTCGGCGTTCGGCGGTTGTTGGCCCGAACTGACCCGCAAAACCGTCAGGATCGAACAATTCTTTCCACGCACCAGCTCGGTCAGCCGCAGGAATTTCAAAATACCAGGGAATGTAGCCGATCAACTCCCGAACTCCCGTCCAGCGGGCACCCTTCCTCCGAGGCACTGTTTCGTAAAAATTGTCACCGGGATTCCATAACTGAGTTTCGATGAGCCGGCGTAAGTTGTTGGCTTTCGCTTCGTACTCTCTCGCCACATCTGCTTGACCTGCCATATTCGCGATGCGCGAAATGGCCAAGGCGTCAGCATACATGTAGCTGTTGATGGTGGGCCGATACCCGCTCCCACCGATGCTGAATTCCATTCCGTCGCGATCGTCGATTTGCCAGTACAGGCCATTGGTATCCTGGTGAGTGCTCTCCCATTTTTGATAGATTTCCTGAAGACGCGGCAGAAGGTTTACTGCGAATGACGCATTTGCGGTCGCGAGGTAGAGATTGTAAACAGAGTCCGCCGCC
>JASHRE010000035.1 GCA_030037515.1 Candidatus Sulfotelmatobacter sp. | reverse complement strand
GTTCCAGTGACTGCTGCAACTTATCTCCCAGCCGTTGTTGCTGCCACTCCAGCTCGCGAGCAACCTCTTCATGCTTTTGTATAAGCATGCGGCCGCGCCGCAACGAATCGATCGCGCGCCGCTTCGCCGCCGTCATCAGCCATGCCCCGGGATTGTCAGGAATGCCTTCTTCGGGCCAAACTTCCAGGGCAGTCACGAGCGCATCCTGCGCCAGTTCCTCGGCGATGCCGATATCGTGGGTGACGCGAGCAATCGCAGCGATGAGGCGTGTGGACTCGATCTTCCACACGGCCTCAATTGTCTTAGCTACATCGCTCATGCAACCTAGTCTACGACCTTCCGGCGCTCGAACCTTCGGCCGCTTTTTGAACCTCCTCGGGGCGGTTGGGCATCTCGTGAATCTGGCGAACTTCGATCACCTCGTAGTTGGACATCGGAGCACGCTTGGCCCATTCAATGGCCTCTTCGCGCGAGCGGACCTGGATGATCCAGTAGCCACCGATGACTTCTTTCGCCTCGGCGAACGGCCCGTCAGTGACCGTCGCTCTGCCGTCCGCATACGAAACACGGGCTCCGGTAGAAGGAGGAAACAAGCCATCCAGCGCGAGCAGGACTCCGGCCTTCTGCAGCGCCTTGTTGTACTCCATCATCTTCTCCACCGTTTCCACGCCAGCAACGGCATCCGGCGCGGCAGACTCGTAGCCTTTCGGGATCACCATCATCATGAACCGCATTGCGCTACTCCTTATGGTTGGTTCTTCAAAGGCCCAGCGGCCTCGTAGGCATTGATAACGATGCCTGAGGACAAAGCTTTTGGCGTCTTGCCAGGCGGCGGGCAAGGACACAGCCGCGATTAGGGCGACCACGATTGCGAATGCGCTCAGCAAAGTGCTGTGTATTTGATTTCGGCTCATCGCCTTCCTCCTTACTTTTCGATTTTGTACTTCTCCGTTCATACTTCGACCGAACCTACATCGTTCGAAGATTTAGCGGGCTTGCGTTCCGTCTGACCACCGTTGCGTTGTAATTACGAACTGTGTCAGGTGCTCCAGGGGGTCAGCCACCGCAATGACAGGAGAACCCGGCAGATTGGCTCCCCAGATCGCGGGGTCGGTGTCGGAATAGAAGAACAAGAGGTGGGAAGGCCAGTGTGGCACGCTGTGGCCACCGTATCCTTGCTTCGACATCATGTAGCACATCGCCCCTGGTTCCATTGCTGGCAGTTCCTTTTTCTCGATGGCGGCGGCGATGGTCTCGGTCAGCTGGGCCTTCGTTTGTCCTGCCAGAATCCAGCCCGTCTCCTTCGTGACGCGTAAGAGATAGGAACGCGCGGCCGGGCATTGACAAACATGGGGACAGCACTTTCGGATTCCAGAAGTCAGCATCCGGTGCCGATTTCCACGAACGCGCCACGATGCACACGAAACCGTTTTTGCCTTTGACCGCGCTTTCGAATCCGTGACGGCCAAGTACCAGAACGTCTGCGTCGCGTGAGATGGACTGTGGCGCTGCGCTTCTCGCGAGCGCAATTTCCACTCTTTTTTCCTCCATGAGGAATTGGTTGACGGGCGCGATGTTTGAGTAGGGCATCGTGGCGTCCTGCGCTGCTGCTCTGTGCGCAGTACTGAGAACAGCGAGCAGTGCGAAGCCTGTGGTCGCAATAGCGCATACTGTTTTTCGCATGATGTTTCCTTGTGAGAAGCGCGTTTGGGCGCAGATCATCGTTCGACGCGCCGTGCGCGCAGTTGGTTATTGCCATGTGAGCTAATTCAATTTAGCTTTTATTCAACCGGATTTTGAGGAACGCGCACACTTCGACCGGTACGCGGCAGGCGCAACCGCTTTGCGACCCCGCGCCAGTGCCTCCTCCATATCGGCGGCTTCAAGTATGCAGAAGCCGCCTACATGCTCCTTGGTCTCTAGATACGGCCCGTCGGCGATGACCACAGCGCCGCCGGCCTGTTTACGCAGTGATTTCGCCCTTGCCTGCCGGTTCCAGGCCGCCAGCGAAAACCCTGATGCCAGCGGCATCGATCTCCTTGTTGTGTGCGTCGATATCGTGGACCATCGCTTCGTCTTCCGGGGATGGGTCGTAGTTGTCCGGGAATTGAATAATTTAGCAACCAGAAATTACGGCATGTTTTTTCCTGTAATCGTCTTCAGGCGGACTGTCTGCCCGGCCTTTACTACGTTGAC
This sequence comes from Candidatus Sulfotelmatobacter sp., assembly GCA_030037515.1. GTDB lineage: Bacteria > Acidobacteriota > Terriglobia > Terriglobales > Acidobacteriaceae > Sulfotelmatobacter. The sequence continues at coordinate 12,999 of JASHRE010000035.1, read as the reverse complement.
GAACGGCCAGACCGGAATTCTGCAAGCCGTCGGGAAAATTTTATTTTCTGGGAGTTTTTTGAGTTCTGGCCGCGGCTTCAGGCATTTGGAAGGATGCATCTGGCCAGGTTTTTGCCTGTTTCCAAGGAGAAGATGCTCTCCTCGCCTGCCTCCAGCCGTTTCTAAAATTCCGCCATCACCTCATAGCTGGCCACATCCTGCCCGCCATGAACCCCCTGAATTTGGCGGTGCCCAGCACTAGAATCAGTAATGATAAGTCGGCATGGCAACAGGTTTTCGCGCAGCACCGGCGTCTGGTCCCATGAAAATTGCCATGCGCGTTTCCCGTTACCTACCGGCCCAGCTCATCGGTTGGCAGAATTAGAATGAAAATGGTGTCGATCCATTTTGCTGAAGCTGGTTAGCTTCCACTTCGTTCGGCGGCCTGGCGAGAGTGCCCGAATGCCGAAGACAATTCCTGGCAAGCGCCCAAAGTGGAAGGAGAATCGATGCAAGCCGAAATCCGCGACAAAACGTCCAGGGAGGAGTCTTGGTCCGTGGTCCATCCCCCCAGCCCTGACGATGCTGCTGCAGTGGCCACCCTCAGATCCGCGGTAGCAGCCATGAAACGCAAGCTCGAAGGAGTCGCTGCCCGTGCTCCGTTTAACGGCATCATGGAGCGCGTGGCCGCCCCCGACGGCACCAGCCTTGAGGCTGATACGGTCGGAGGCATATCCGGCTGGTGGGCCATGCCCAAGCAGGCTCGGAAGGACGCCGCAATCCTCCATCTGCACGGCGGCTGGTTCAACTGGGGAACAGCCTCGGCGTTCCATAACCTCGTTGGCCACATCGCAAGGAGCGCCGGGGTGAATGCGTTCATCCCTGATTACCGGCTCGCTCCCGAGCAACCATTTCCTGCCGCACTGGAAGACGAGGAGGCCAGCTATCGCGGGCTCGTTGACCGGGGAGTAAAAAGGACTGCGCTTACGGGCGACTCGGCCAGAGGCAATCTGGCTCTGGCGCTTCTGTCTATCGCTGGTCGGCAAGCTGGCTCGGCTGGGACAGTCCCACAGGGTGCGGTCGTGCTATCTCCGGTAACAGATCTCGCGCTTACCGGCGAAAGTTTCAAAACCCGAGCCGAAGCGGACCGTTTCGTCAGGGCCCAAGCCGCGGGTCTCGTGCGTTCCTACCTGGGTGAGAGCGATCCCAAAAATCCCCTGGCTTCACCACTTTATGGCGATCTTGTGGATCTGCCTCCAGTTCGGATTCACGTCGGAGACGATGAAGTGCTGCTCGAGGACTCGCGACGCTACGTGGAGCGCGCCGTTGCTGCCGGCGTCGACGCCAAGCTCGGCGTATGGATGGGAATGCCACGCCGATTCGTCAACAGCATCGGGAACCTGCGCGCTGCTAACCAGGCACTGCGTGCTATTGGAGCATTTCTGAGTGACCGGCTGGAGGGGGCGCGTAAGCGCCCCATGCCATTCTAAGGAGCAACCGATGCTGTAGCTGTAGATCACGGAGGAAGTGTGACGTTTCTGGAAGATTCGAAGTCTTTCTTCTGCCCGTATCACACAGGAGACAGTGAATATCACTCTACATTTGGTGAGTTTTCATTTTTTGTTCTAAGGAGAGGGAACCATGGTCCAGCTAAGCGATGAGGCTTTGAGTCTCGTTTTTCGTGAGGCGCGCACGTTTAGCGCCTGGACGAATCAACCCGTGTCGGATGAGACCCTTCAGAAAATATATGAGCTGGCGAAATGGGGTCCCACCAGCGCCAATTCTGGCCCCGCCCGCTTCATGTTTCTCCGATCCCGCGAGGCCAAGGAAAGATTGAGGCCGGCGCTATCGGCCGGAAACGTGGAGAAGACCATGACGGCGCCAGTCACGGCGATCGTCGCCTACGATCTCAAGTTTTATGAAAAGCTTCCCAAACTGTTTCCGCACAATCCCGGATTGCGCAATGTTTTCGCCGGTAACCCGCAACTGGTCGAGATCACTGCGCTGCGCAATTCGTCTTTGCAAGGAGCCTACCTGATGCTGGCGGCCCGGTCCCTGGGACTCGACTGCGGTCCGATGTCAGGCTTTGATAACGCGAAGGTGGACGAGGAATTCTTCGGAGCGGACAAATGCGAGGATTGCGAGCAGGAGTTCTTTCCCCGAGGTCACGTGAAATCGAACTTCCTGTGCAACATCGGCTACGGTGATCGCTCGAAGCTTCTGCAGCGCAGTCCGCGGCTGGAATTCGACGAGGCTTGCACCCTGCTGTGAATTGAGATCGATAACAAATCTCAGCTTCGGTGCGCAGACGGGATTTGTAGGTCCGGTCCGCCTCGACACCTCGCGACATTCAGGCCTTGACCATGAACAGGAGAAAAAATGAAGATCGGAATCGGTGTAATGCAATCGGAGAAATGTTCAGCAAGCGAAGCTCCGATGTTGCGCGCTTGGCTCACCATGACAGGTGTTCAACCGCATTCATCGAAAGGACTGTATGAATCACTCCAGGCATCACTTGAGGCACACGTCTCGTCTGGGACGCTGGTTACCTTCCGATCCGAAACACCTCAACGAGTGGCTGAGAGATTTTATTGAGGCAAGCGAGAAGAACAGAACCCCTCTTCATCCAGTAATCGAAGAATTTCGCTCGATGATCGAAAACGACCCCGAAATGTACATGTACTTCACCCAAATGTTCGAAGAGCAGCCGGCATTTGCTCCACCTCCTGGCAGTGGCGATACCAAGATTCGGGACTATCACCAGATGCTTGCGATCATTAACCATGTTTTGACCTCAGCTCCTGAATTCAATACAACGGCGATGGTGGGGTGCCCGATCAATGCCATTCTGGACTTTCCGATGATCACTCCGGCGGGACTGGCGGCATTTCTGTCTCCGAAGGTCAATGCCATGTTGAAGAAGGTGCTGAAAGTATGGACCGACTATCTTGACTCGCCAGATTCCCGTTATGTTTTGAACACTTCCGAAAATGGCTGGTTGTCACCGGCAGCTCTAAAGGCACTGCACATGGCAGACTTCGTCCACGATCCGAAAGTTCCCTATTTTGGCTTCAAGTCCTGGAACGACTTTTTCATCCGGCAGCTTAAGCCTGGCGCTCGCCCGGTGGCTGAGCCTGATGACGATAAAGTCATCATCAGCGCATGTGAAGCCGCTCCCTTTGCCATCAGCACAAACGTGAAAGAACGGGATGCCTTCTGGCTCAAGTCGCAGCCTTATTCTTTACGGCACATGCTCGACGGGCAGTTTGTTCATGAATTTGTGGGCGGTACGGTGTACCAAGCATTTCTCAGCGCCGACAACTACCACCGTTGGCACAGCCCGGTCTCCGGAACGGTCAGGAAAATACATCACGTCGAGGGCACGTACTTCTCTGAGGCGCCGTCTGAAGGTTTTGACCCAGCAGGACCATGTAACTCGCAGGGGTACATTGCGCATACGGCTGCCCGCGCCCTGGTCTTTATCGAGGCGGATCAGCCGATTGGCCTGATGTGCCTAATCGCTGTAGGAATGGCGGAGGTCTCTTCCTGCGTCGTCACCGTCGAACAAGGCAGTGGGGTAAGGAAAGGAGACCAGCTCGGCTATTTCCAGTTTGGCGGCTCAACCCACTGCCTCCTCTTCAGGAAAGGCGTGATTTCTCAGTTCGCCGCAAAAGCGATACCCCAGGGGCGGAATGGAACAAATTCGCCAATCGTGAAGGTAAATTCTCTTTTGGCAGTAACGAACTGATAGCTCGAACGGGAGTTGCTTCGAAGGAGTCTTAATGAAGCTTCTGCTAATGCGACCGAGCAAGAAGGATACAGAGGAGCAAGCGTCAAATCGAGGGATCTTAAGATCAGCGGTTCGCGACACATGAACTGACTGTTTTGTGTTCCGATCAGATTCGAAATGAATGGGTTAAATAGGTCCTGGAGAGGCTGTCGGCCCTGTCGGCCGCCCTCAATTGGTGTGGCCAAGAACGGCCCTCAGGTTGATTCGATATCGCGCACCGGCTCGAACTCTGGAGAGTTGACTTCCAGCAGGCGATACGCCCCTTCCATCGTGCGTGCCCCGCGTGATTCTGGCCGTGTCCCTTCGGTAAGGATCTGAAACATGCACGCCAGTCCGTAAATAAAATCCCGCGGAATCACTAATACGCGCATACCAGCAGGAAATACGGGCGGTGAAGCCGCCACCCGACGAATGGCGGCACTGGAGACTTCCACAACCGGTAACCTGCGAGAAGTCCAAAATGCCAGGGCACGGCGGGCGGGAGGCCATATACCTCGCTGCTCTTGCGTGGAGATTGAGCAGAATGTCGCGCCGGTAGTTCGGCCCTCCAGCATCTCCCGCAGGGTGTTGTTCTTCGCGTCGAACTCCACGGTTAGAGCCACAGAGAACCTCGTTGCGGAAGCTTATGAGCCATCTCAGCCCTTGCTGAAAGCCGCGCACACGGATGATGGCGATTGCGCCGAGCCCGTCATAGGCCAGCTATCGTGCGTTAGTTGAAAGCAAACAGAAAGTTGGTGGCATTGAGTTCGCTTTCGGCTACCGCGGTCGGTTGGGAAAGCATGCAGATGCCGGCAGAACGATTTGATTTCAAGAGAACACCGGGAACCGAGGCATGACCTTTTCCGATATGAACGTTGGAATTTGCGAGGTAATCAGGGCAAAGATAACCGTGGTAATCCGAGTCCAGCACAGGACTGCTGCGAATTCTTGGCGTCGTGCTAAGTCAAGATTGGTTCCCAACCATCGGGGCGTTTATTGATTGTTACCTAGCTCTTCAGTGTTTCGGTTAAGAATCGGGATTCTCGGAAGTCGGTCGCATCGCCCTACGTGTCGGTTTGGGTGACCTATCACGGATTCGCGTCATAACACACCGACTGCTCTTCCTATAATGGCCTGGTCATTTGTTGAAGGCGCTCAACAGCCGGGAGTACCCCGGCACCAGCCCGCACGGTTTGTGCTGGGTCGAGTCTTGTCGCCGGCTCCCGGCCTGCATTCCTTTCTAGCGCAGGCCGATCTAAACTGTAGCGACGGGAAGCACCGGGCGATCTTCGCGGAACGGATACAATGCAGCAAGGTCAGGTAAGCCATGAGCGCTGGCGAGAACGGTCGATTGGTCATTCTCAGCGGCCCGTCTTGTGTGGGCAAGAGTCCGCTCTTCGCATCCTTGGGCAAGTTCTACCCTGAGCTACGCGAGCGTCTGCACAAGTTGGTCCTGGTCAACAGCCGCAATCCACGCCCTGGCGAAATCGATGGCGTGGACTACCACTTTCGTACACGGACCCAAGTTGAAGCGCTACGAAACAATGAGCGATATGTCGTACTGGAGGCGCGGAGTGACTTGCAGGCTCTGAATATGGAGGAACTCGAGTCTTTGCTCCGCCAGGGCGACACATTCTTTGAAGGGAATCCGTACGTGGCGCGGGAACTACAAATTCATTCGCGCCTTGCACACACGAAACGGCTGAGTATTTTTATTTCTCCGCTTACCCGAGAGGAGACTGAATACCTGAAGGTCCCAGAGCGCAATGTTTCCCTCGAGGATTTAGTCGCCGACATCATGCGCCGAAAGCTATTGCGGCGGACGCGGCGGCAAAAGGGAGAATTGTCGGCGCCTGATCTACAAAACGTGGAAACTCGGGCTTCGAGTGCATACCGGGAACTCCAAATGGCTTGCCACTTTCAGTACGTAATTCCGAATCATGACGGTGAGGACTCCGAGAACTGGGACGCGTTCTACTACCCGATCGGCGATGCACGCAAAACTCTGTTTGCCTTCGTTGGCTTGCTGCAGGGTTCAGTGCAGCCTGGCGTCGAGCACTGGGACGACAACCTCCTGCCGCGGATTTAGATGCAGAAGGAAATGCAAGATATGAAGCACAAGCCGGAAACTCAGGGCCATCGGCACGCCCACTGAGCTACCCGACGCCTTGGAGCGTCGTCGAGTGAGGCTTAGATCGAGATTGGCGGTTTATCTCTCGCCTCTGACCGAAAACGAACCGATCAGCGATGGCGCGTTGATCAAATCGCTCGTACCGCCGGACTCACCCAATCCTGCTCCACTCTACCTAAAACGCGTCTCGACGAGCCTATTGGTTCACGGAGTTGCCGGAAGCGAATGCTTTATACATCCAGCTCCATCAGGTGATGAACGCGCCGGGAGAGACTCTGGAGCGCGGTTGACACGCTTCCTCGACCAAAAACATCCCAGCAGCCTGATCGTGGACGTTCGCCATAACACGGGCGGCGACGGGCGACTTCTGCCGCCGCTGCGGCGAACTTTTGTGTCTGTTGAAGCCAGCAAGCCAAACGCCCAAATCTATATCATCAGCGGCCGGGCTACCTTCTCCGCGAGGTCTTCCTCGCGGAAGTTGAGCATAGCGCTGCACTAACGGGCGCCACCAAGCGCGTTTTGCGCGAGAATCGCAATGGGTACCTGCGAACGGGCATACGACTGGTTTCCCTGGATTTAGGGCAGTTTAGGAAATACTGTGTCCGTTTTGACCTTGTTCAAGGTCGGCGCTCCCTGTCGCTCGCGCCGACTTCTCGTGGTCGGGCTTCGGCTACACTATTTCCTAAACTGCCATGGGAGGAGGGAATACGATGATTTCGGTAACGTTGCCTGTGGTGTTGGTGATTGCCTTTCTCTCCGGCTTCGACGCATCCAACCAAGCTGCCACCGAACCGCTGCCCGGAGCAACCCATATCACGGAGCGCTACGCCCGAGCGTTGGGAGGGTCCGAGGCGATTCGCAAACACTCGTCCAGCACCATGCGCGGGACCATTGAATATCGAGACGGCGCCGACGTACTGCGCGCCCTCTTCGTCTACTACGACGCGGCGCCCTATCTCCGCCTCGAAAGGGTCACGCTTCCAGGCGGCGCAGGCGAAGCCATTGGTGGATTCGATGGAAAAATCGCCTGGAGCCTCGACCCTCGCTCCGGACCGCACATCTTGTCTGGAGACGATCGCGAATCGGAGAAGCGCGACGCCGATTTCTACTATGCCCTCGACGAGTTGACCTGGTTCAAGTCGATGGAGAACATCGCGGTTGAAGATTTCGAAGGCCGGCCCTGCTATCACCTTCACGGCGTCAACAACTGGGGCAAATCGAACGACCATTATTACGACCGCGAAACCGGCTTGTTGACGGCGTACGAATTCGAATCAGAGCTGGGTCCTACCCGCGAAATCTTCTCCGATTACAAGAAGATTGACGGCGTTCTCGTGCCCATGAAGCAGACGGTGAAGGCCAGGAATAAGGCCGGCGAGTGGGAAGTGAAACAGGTGATCACTTACGACTCGGTCACCTTCAACGATGTGGACCTGAAGGTTTTCCTTCCACCTCAGACGGTTCGCGGCTTGGCCGCTAAATCCAATTGAAACCTGTTCTCACGAGGCGGTCTTGCGAGAGTCTCCACGGGGCGCTAGGCAATCTAGAAAATACCGTGCCCGTTTTGACGTGGTTCAAGGTCGCCGCTGCCTGTTGGTCGCGTCGACTTTACGTGGTCGTCCTTAGGCCACACCGTTTCCTAAACGGTGTAGATATCGCTTTCCGAATTCCTGGTCCAGAGTCGACTTCCCGATACGCATCAGTGGCTGCCCGAACAAGCGCGTCATTAATACGAAGGTGTGCCTCAGGGAAGCCGCGGCGAGTGCATCGGCGATTTGGCGTCTACCAAAACCTTTTCATCGACCTAACTTCTTCGGTGACGGCGGCCCCGCGAGTTCCTCAGCTAGCCCATCACCAGTCAAAGCAAAATGATCCCCAGTGAAGGCAGCGAGTTGAGCGAATGAGCGCGCCCGCGTCTGCCAGGGCAGGAAATCTTCCATGCAGGCGCTCCAGCCGCTCTTATCCCCCCGTGTCATAACGTCATGTATCCACACGAGGCGATCAGGATCGGTATACGCTAGCGTTGCTGCAATCTCCTCCGTCGAACGCTCTTCCACATGGCGCATTACAAAGGCAACACGTTCCGTTGGCGTGAGCCTTTCCATGGCAGCGTGCCTGCGCGCCTCGATCTCCTGACTCAGCAGAAGCCTGTCTGGCCCGGCTCCATGATCCGCCACCTGGACGGTTGGAAGTTCGTCATCGTATTCGTCAGCAATGGGCACCAATGTTTGGCGTTTCTGCTTGTTCAATATATCGAGTGCGCAATTCATAGCGATTCCGTAGATCCAGGTCCCAAACTTGGACTGAGCCTCGAAGTCGTCGAGCTTGCGATAACCTCGAAGGAAATGTCTCCTGTACGACCTCATCCGCATCAGCCTCGTTTTCCGTTATGCGGTAGGCGATACGAAAAACACTTTGACGGTGACGCGTGATCAGCAGGCCATAAGCGTCCTTCTCTCCGGCGAGAACGCGCCGGATGAGCCCGTAGTCGTCATTGCCCATTCAGCGCATTAGACAGGATTATCGGCTTGCGGTTAGGAAGGATTTTGGATCGGAGTTTATTCTGGCAGTTGAGTCAGCCTCATATCGCTGCTGTTCGGCCTTTTGAATGGCAGGACCTGTGTGAGCAACAGTCCGTCCCACTCATAGCGAGCGCCGCGGTACACACACGGCGCCTTTTCGAAAGCCAAGAAACTTGTGCACCTCGCCGTTTTCGGCTTGGTCCTGAAACAGCTTCCACTGTGCTCAGGACTGCCGCTTCGAGTTTGTTATTGCGACGCTACCGGGGGGAACGCGAACTGTTGTTCCCAACCCGCCCGATAATGGACACTGTACTCCACCCTCGGACACTTTCAGATTAGGATTAGCCTGAGAAGGGCACCAGAGTCCTTCGATTTTGCAGTGAGATAGCGCTCGTGCGCAGACGGCCTCTTATTTGCATTGAACGCGCCAGGGATGGTGTGTGGGCTGCATTGCTGGCTACGCCTTGCAGCTCTCGACAGTTCCCGTTGCTGGAATCTAGCAGATAGGCCCAATGAGCGGCTTACTTCAGGATCTTCGCTACGCGCTGAGGCAGTTGCGTAAGAGTCCGGCATTTACAGCCGTCGCTGTGATTACGCTTGCTCTGGGCATTGGCGCGAACACCGCGATTTTCAGCGAAGTTAACGCGGTCCTTCTCAGGCCGCTGCCCTATCCAAACGCCGGCCAGCTAGTCATGTTGTGGGAACAGAATCCGCACCGGGGATGGTTCGAGAACGTTATCTCTGGCGACAACTTCCTCGATTGGCAAAAGCAAAACCAGGTTTTCGCCGGCATGGCGGCTTTTGAATCGAGGTTCTTCAACGTTACCGGAAATCATCAGGCGGAAGAGATTGCGGGCGAACGAGTCAGCGCCAACTTGTTTTCCGTTCTCCGCGTGCAGGCGTTTCGCGGACGCTTGTTCCTGCCGGATGAAGACAGACACGACAAAACCGCCGTCATTTTAAGCTACGGGCTGTGGCAGCAGCGCTACGGCGGCAATCCCGATGTGGTCGGCAAGCAGATTCTGCTCAATCACGAGAGTTATCCCGTGGTAGGCATTTTGCCGTCCACATTCTCGGACGACTACTCGTCGTTTTTGGACCCGCACTCCCGACTCTGGCTCTCGGGAATCGAGCCCTTTGAGCCAGGGCGCGAATCCCATCGGTATCATGCGATCGCGCGGCTGAAGCCCGGCGTCAGCGTGGCGCAGGCTCAGGCCAATATGAATTCGATTGCTGCGCAAACTGAGCAGCAATATCCGGAAACGCGCGGCTGGGGCGTCGCTGTTGTCGGTCTGCACGACCAGATTGTCAAGTACACTCGTCCCGCGTTAATCGTATTGCTCGCCGCGGTGGGACTTGTGCTGCTAATCGCATGCGCCAACGTGGCGAATCTACTGCTCGTGCGTGCGACGGGACGCCAGAAGGAAACCGCAATTCGCGCCGCTCTCGGAGCATCCCGCGGCCGGCTCGCTCGCCAGTTTCTTGTCGAAAGCGTTCTGCTGTCGATCACCGGCGCGGTTGCCGGCCTCGCTTTCGCCCCATTGGCCTCACGGATTCTGGTTCTGCTGACTCCTCCCGATGCCCCGCGCGTCGAAGGTGTGGCAATCAATGGCCTGGTGATGATGTTTACCGCCGCCCTTGCGCTCGGCGCGGGGCTTGTTTTCGGATTGGTTCCAATGTTCAGCTCCGCGCGGGTGAACGTAAACGAATCTTTGAAGGACACGACGCACGCGGCCAGCGGAGGAGCTAGGGAACGACGTCTACGCGATCTGCTCGTCGTTGGTGAATTCGGACTATCGCTAGCACTCCTCGCCGGCGCCGGGCTGATGATCAAGGCCTTGACTCATCTCCATCATGTTGACCTGGGTTTCAATCCTGCTCATCTACTAACCGTGAAGGTCCCACTCGAAGGTCCGCAATACCAACAAACTGAAAAGCAGGCCGGGTTCTTTCACGACCTTGTTGCTCGAATCGGAGAGCTGCCCGGAGTCGAATCGGCCAGCCTCTCTCGCGGCGTACCGGTGCGCGATTGGGACGGCCAGTATTTCCTAACGGCAGAAAATCCCCATCCCGCTGCTGGTGAGGTTCCGGACGCGAACTATGTTTGCGTCGGACCACATTACTTCAAAACCATGCAGATTCCGATCGTTCGGGGCAGGGTATTCAGCGATTTCGATACGCAAAGTTCCGAGCCGGCCGCGATTGTCAGCCAATCGCTCGCGACCAAATACTGGCCTGGACAGGACCCCATCGGAAAGCGACTGAAGATCAGCGGAGACGCGGACGACAACACTCAGCCCTGGCGCACAGTCGTCGGAGTCGCTGGGAACGTCCGAAGTGATGGACAATACTGGCCCTTCCGTCCCGAAATCTATGTTCCTTACACTCAGTTTCCGTGGATTCTCTACCCACGCAATATTGTCGTGCGCACCACGGTCAAGCCGCTGTCGATTGTTCCGGAGATTCGCCGCCAGGTCGCCGCGCTCGATAAGGATGTGCCAGTCTCCGACATCGCCACCATGGAAGAAATCACCGCCGGCCCCGTACAGCAAGGAAAAGCGGTGATGTGGCTGCTGGGGTCGCTCGCCACTCTTGCGCTGGTTCTCTCGGCCGTTGGTATCTACAGCGTGATCTCCTATAGCGTCAGCCAGCGAACACGCGAAATTGGCATTCGCATGGCACTGGGAGCGAGCGACGGAAGCGTCGCAAGCATGGTCGTACGCCAAGGCTTGTTGCTTGCTCTGGTCGGGCTTGGGCTCGGCCTGCTTTGCGCCTTGGCCATGGGACGCATTTTTTCCGGCTTGCCTTTTAAAGTGCGCTGGCTGTTGCTATTCGATGTGCGACCTATCGATCCGCTGATTCTGGGCGCCGTTTCCGCGCTGCTGACAATCGTTGCGATGTTGGCGTGTTTTCTGCCGGCACGCCGAGCGGCGAAGGTCGATCCCATGGTGGCTCTCAGATACGAGTGAGGAATTGCATGAACGGCGAGTAACCATTTGCTGAAAAGCAGCTGCGTGTTCCTCGAAGCGCAGCAATCCCGCGCCTAACCGTCTTGCTCGCGCATTCCAGTTTCGCTTCATCTGCTAGGGGTGGATCATCCAGTTCGTCGGCCATTACGAAAGTCTCCTCACCAGAAGTTACCGGGAGGATTGGCCGACAACGTTGTACAATCGCGTCCGTGCAGGGGGGGCGACCGATGAACTGGAAAAGCAGGCTTCTTCTTGGAGTGCTCACCGCGCTAGCCATGATGTTGTTAACGTACCTGTTGCCGCGAGGGGGCACTCTGCGGGATATGGTCCTGGCGCAGTTCCCCACGACGGTCGGAGTTTGGGCGATCTTTGTTGTCCTCTTCGTCAAACTGAAGTGAGTTGCCGGAAGCTGGCATACTCGGACATGTACAAATGTGTTGGGGATCTCCGATTCACTCCCATTCCCATCAAAGAGATGCTCTCGAAAGAGCTGTAATACTGGAGCACCTCCGCAAAGGGCCGACCGCTTGCTCTCGCATGGTTCAACAACCGCTGCCCTGTCGCCGAACCTGTCCCGCCTCGGTTGGAAGCCGAACCTGTCCCGCCTCGGTTGGAAATGGAGAAAGCGTTCGTCCGTTAAGATAAACAGAGCGAACGTATCAGGAAGGAACGAAGCATTTCACCCCGGAAGAAAAAGCAGCCATCCTGAGGCGGCATCTTGTTGACAAGGTGCCCGTCTCGGAGCTGTGTGAAGAACTGGTTCTGCGGCCAACGGTGTTCTACCGCTGGACCGAGCCGGAGTGAGTCCGGTGGGATGCATTAACGCCAGACTGCGTCTTCTGTGCCGGAAAGTGCTCTGTCCAGATAACTCGCTGCACTAATCAGCGCAAGGTGAGTAAATGCCTGGGGGAAATTTCCGAGAAGCCGGCCGTCGGCTCCCAGTTCTTCTGAATAGAGGCCAAGATGACTGGCATACCCCAATAGTTTTTCAGACAACAACTGCGCTTTTTCCAGCTCGCCAGCACGTGCCAGGCATTCCACGAACCAAACCGAGAACGCGGTCAATGATCTCCTCAATTTCGTCTTTTGATTTGTTCGTCAGAAGACGAAGGGGAAGAGCCAGGTTGTCATGAAGTGCTAGAGAGTCGAACAAGGCCCCACTCTGGAATAGAAATCCCATCCTGCGTGGGACCCGTGAAAGCTCTTGACCCTCAAGCCGCGTAATTTCATCGCCGCCTATCCCGATGCTGCCCGCATCCGGTTTCAGGAGCGCAAGGATCAATTTGAGCGTGACGCTCTTGCCGGTTCCACTGCGGCCCAAAACGCAAATCGCCTCGCCGCGCGCGACGGAAAAGGAAACGTTATCGAGCACTTGTTTCCCTCCGAAGGACTTCGACACGCCAGGGAGCGTGACGGAATTCCCGCTGCTCATGTCGCACTCCCAGGGAAGATGAGGAAAATGATTTTGACCAAAATGACGTCGGCCAGGATGATCAACAATGAGCGACAACAACGCTGCTCGTGGCAGCACGGCCTACGCCCTCTGCCCCCTCATTGGTGGTGTAGCCGAAGAAGCAGGAAATCGCGCCAATGATGAATCCAAACCACTCTTGTCCAAATTGCGATCGC
>JASHRE010000356.1 GCA_030037515.1 Candidatus Sulfotelmatobacter sp. | reverse complement strand
CCTCATGGGGGTCGGCGCAGGTGATCCCGCCTGTCGTGTTTCCCCATTCGGAACCCGACGGAGGTGGCGCGCACCTACTTCGCGCGGGGCACGCCGCGATCGAACTTCCCCGACATCGCCTTGTGGGTCTTGAATTCTTCCGATTTTCCGCGAGGAATGCTCAGCGTCTTCCACTGGCTCGATCGCAGATGCTTGGCCAGGAACACGATCTGGCCAATGTGTTGCGCATAATGGGCGATCTGCCGGTTGATGGCCTGCAGCACGGTGTGCGGCTCGTCGCGGATGGTGACCGTCCGCATGACGTCTTGCGGTTGAAGCGGTTCGATCGCGGCGAACACGCGCACCCAGCCTTCTTCCCACCACTTCATGACCTCGGCGCGCGTGGTTGCCGAAGTGACCTCGAACTCGCGATCACGGAAGCGATCCGGCTTCTCGCCATCTGTCGTCAGAAAGTCAGTAAAACGCGAGCGCATGTTGCCGGCCAGATGCTTGACCAAAATCGCGATCGAATTCGATTCCGGATCGATGGTGACGAAGAAATCCTCATCGCGCAGCTGGGCCATTGCGGCTTCGCCCATGCGTTTGTGCCCACTGAGTTGCCGGCGCGCTTCTTCCAGATAGTGCTTGGCTGTCTCGTCCATCAGTCGACTCCTGCGGCATCAGACGCTCGACCTGGCCGGCGGAAAAATCGGGTAAGGGGCCGGGGATAGAGTTGGGCGCAGTTCCAAGTGAAGCTCGAAACCACCAACGAACTGCGCAACTACATTGTAGGGCAGACGCATGATCGCGCCGCCGATAAATCCGATCAGCCCATTGCGTGACCGGCATGAGAACAGCGAAGAAACAGCTGGGCAAAGATCAATCCCGGGCAGCCATAAATCAGGCCCATGATCTGGCGACCGATAGAAACTTTGACCGGTTTGACGATGGCGCTGCCTTCTCCATTTGATCGATCTCCGCAGCAACCGGGGACCCGGCAATCTACTACGAGTCCACCCGTCATCACCAACATACCGACGACAGGCAGGCAAGAATTGTGTTGACACTTTATCCATCCTGCCTCAATATCTTGAGGCATAGAGCTTGCCCATACCAGTGGTTGGGTTAGTTCTTCGGATACACGGGCCGGACACACAAGCTTTGCAAGGGAAAATCGTTCACGGAGGAACCTTCATGGCAACGAAGAAGAAAGCCAAGAAAAAGAAACACTAACCGGATGCGAGGCGATCTTCGCAATCCAGAGTTCACGAGGCCTCTCGAGAGAAGCACTTCTTGAGGGGCTCTTGTTTTTGAAGCCGCAGTCCGCGGCCGAACTTGGCGCGAGTGCCAAGTCCGAACCGCCAATAGAATCCTCGTACAGAAATTCTGACCATCGTCGAAGACATGTGTCAGAATGAGGAATACGCCGTCAATGGCGGCGCGAGCACTCATGGCGGCCAGAAAAAAGAACTCGAACCGGCATAAGTCGGAAGAAGTTTTTATCCCTGACAAGCTCTATTTCCGCATCGGCGAAGTGGCCGGCCTGTGCCATCTTCCGGCCTACGTGCTGCGCTTCTGGGAGTCAGAGTTCCCCCAACTCAAGCCGGTCAAAAGCAGCAGCGGACAGCGCATGTATCGCAAGCGCGATGTGGAAAGCGTGCTGCGCATCAAGCAACTGCTCTACGAACAGGGATTTACCATCTCAGGCGCGCGGCAGCAACTGCGCGCCGAAGCCAAGCCCGACAAAGCGCAAGGGGCGATTCCGTTCCCGACGCAGTCATCTTCCGAAATTCAGCAGATCCGTCAGGGCCTGCGCGAGATCCTCAATCTGCTGAGTGCACGCCGGACGGGCTAGCGGCATTGACGTTTTCGATCAGGCTTGGACCGAATTCTGCGCTCTAGAATTGTAGGCGGCGCGTAGGTTTTTCCTCGCGCCGGCCGCGCTGTTCGCGGCCAGTCGTCCATAACAATACCGGACCAAGCTCGGCGGGAAGGATCGCCCAGGGTGCGGAACTGTGGACGCCGCTCGGCCGGCGCATCTCGCGCGCATGTGGTTCGCGCACGTCACGGCCAATCTTTACAGCGTTTCCAGGCCGCGGGCAGGCCTCGCGCTATGCGCTAGAGGCGGGGGCGGATGATCTCGAAATCGCGCCTAAACGCCCCGTCAAAAAAGCGCTTCGAGTGGCCGCGCGATGAATGAACTTGAACTGCCCCCCTGGGACGTCGGCATAGTCGACATCGTGATAAAGCTAAATCGGATCGATGCGAGCGGCTGTCGAACTGCTCGCTTGCGCGCAGGGTCCGAAGACGGAACTTAGCAGAATCCGCGCTCGCGATCCCTTCGGATGGGGTCAGAAGCCAGTGAATCGGCCGTGCTGGGCAGCATCAACGCAGGTGGTATGAAATTTCAATTCCGGTTCGCATTCATCTCTCCCACATGCTGTTGAAGCCGTCGTACTCGTCTTCAACGGCAGGAAAGCGGTGCGGGCGCAAAAAACACAAAAAATTACACAATTGAAGTTGCTGCAAGCAACACGCGGGAAAAATTCGGGCCGAGCCTCAGATGGCGGTTGAATGGAACTTGCCATCTGGCCTAGAATCTGTGCTCCATGGCGGAAACGCTACAAGTCGAACGGCTGGATCAGGGTGTGCTCAGCTTCCGCGGTCCCTTGACCATGGAGAACGTGCCGCCCTTCATGAACGCCGTGCGCCGGGAAGGAGCGCCGACGATGATTCTGGATTTTTCCGGAGTTCCTTATCTCGATTCGTCCGGGCTGGGATGCCTGATCAGCGCATATACGTCGTGCGCCAAAGCGGGGCGGCGGGTTGCGCTCACCGGCGTGAATCAGCGCGTGCGCAAGGTTTTCGAAATCACGAAAGTCGAACAGATTTTTCTGATGTTCCCCACGCTGTCGGACGCGATTGAAGCGTTCACCAACGCAGGATCGGCCTGAAGGGATCACGGCGACCCGGGAATGGCGGCGCCGTTACGCGGCCCGGCCCGCGTCGGGTTTCTTCTGAGTTCCGCTGTTCACCGTGTCGAGACGAATGCGCGTCACACGGGTTGTCTTTTCCACCAGGTCTTTACCGAAGTTGGCCGATTCCCCCGACATCACCGACCCCGCCGCAAGGGCGAACCGCAGCGCATCCGCTTGATCCTCGAAATACAAAACCACTTGTCCCGACATAGCACTTCTCCCTGGAGGGCCTCAGCGGTCGGGCCCGAAAGATTCAATGAAAGGCGCTGTGCGCGCCGCGTGCTGCCAATCTGTTGTAATTCTCGGGGAATCTCCGGCTTGTCTCCTAGTGTTTCTCTTGGTTCGGGATCGGTCGGAGGTGCAGCCCAGGCGGGCAGCGGGCCGCCCCGGTCATTCCGAGCAGAGCGAGAAATCCGGGTCCTTTGCTGCCATGTGCAAAGACCCGGTTCGCTCACTTCGCCGGGGATGACAAAGACAGCCGAAATAGCCGAATCCTCGGATTTTGGGCGCTATACTGCAGCCCATGCCCATCCTGATCTCCATGCTGCGCGGCGTGAATCTTGGTCCGCATAATCGAATCAAGATGGATGATCTGCGCGCACTCTACGAATCTCTCGAACTGCACGACGCACGAACCTATGTGCAGAGCGGGAATGTGATTTTTCGGACGCGAGAGAAAAATCCCACCAAGCTGGCCAAGAAGATTCAAGAGGCCATTGGCAAGAAATTCGGTTTTCATCCAGAAGTGATCGTGAGGTCGATCAAGGAACTCCGGCGATCGCTGGATTCGAATCCATTCCGCAATCGGCGTGACCTCGAACCGAGCAAGCTCCTGATCACGTTTCTTGCCGCTGAACCGGCCGCGGAGGCGCAGACAACCATCCGCAATCTGAGAATTCAGCGGGAAGAGCTGCACCTGATCGGGCGCGAGCTTTATATCTATTTCCCCGACGGAATCGGCAAATCGAAGGTACCGTGGTGGTCAGTCGAGAAGCTGCTTGAGGTCGCTGGCACAGCGCGCAATCTGAACAGCGTGGTCAAGATGCTCGAAATTGCCGGGCAGATGGAAACCGCCGATTGATAGCAGGAGATACTTTCCCTTGCTACCATTGTCATGCTGAACAAAGTGGGCGGCTTTAGTGGCGGGCCTTCGCTGCCTTTTCCGGCATTTGCGTTTACAATGCCTTGTTCGGCAACCGGCCTCAAGAGAGTCTCGACTGCCTTCTCTCAATCCGATCTTCGTCGCCGTCGTTGGCGTGGGCGTCTTCGGACGCAATCATGCGCGAATCTACAAAGAACTGGAAGAGCAAGGGGAACCGGTTCGCCTGCTCGGCGTGGTCGATTCGGACGTGGACCGCGCCGACGCAGTCGCGCGCGAATTCAATTGCAAGGCCTTTGGCTCGGTTCATCAGATCGTCACGACGCACAGTGAGTTGCAGGCCGCATCCGTCGCCGTTCCCACGGTGCATCATTGCTCGGTCGCGCGTGAACTGATGAATGCCGGCATCGACGTTCTGATCGAAAAGCCGCTGGCCCCCACGCTCGCCGAAGCCGATGAATTGATCCGCGCGGCCGCGAAGCACAAACGCGTCGCCCAGGTCGGGCACCTGGAGCGCTTCAATCCCGCAGTTCGGGCCACGCTTCCCATCCTCACGCAGCCTATGTTTTTTGAAGTGCACCGGCTGAGCGTGTTCACGCCACGATCTCTCGACGTCGATGTCGTGCTCGATCTTATGATCCACGATCTCGATATCGTGCTGGCCTTCGCGAAATCCGAGGTGAAGGAAGTTCGCGCTGTTGGTCTGCCGATTCTTTCCGGCAAGGTCGATATTGCCAGCGTTCGGCTCGAGCTCGAATCCGGCTGCATTGCGAATTTCACCGCCAGCCGCGTTTCCACCGAGCGCGTCCGCAAGCTGCGCTTCTTTCAACCTCGGCAATACGTCTCGATCGACTATGGGCGTCAGGAGGTTCATGTCTTCACCGTCGGCCGCGAGGGCGCCGCGTCGGGTACTCCGTCGGTCAATCCGGAAATCTCGGTTTCCAAGCCCGCCGTGGCGTCGGAAGAACCGCTGTACGCGGAACTCAAATCGTTCTTGCAGTCCGTCCGCAAGCGCTCCGAACTGCTGGTTCCGCTCGAAGATGGTCGCCGCGCCTTGGCCGTGGCTCTCGAAATTCTTTCCGGCATACGGCATCACGCCAAGAAGCTCAATCTCACCGACTTGGCCAAAGTCAAGAACTGATTTGGATTCAGCATTTACATTTGTTTACACACCAAGGTCGGGCTCCAATTGTCTACGCAGAATCTCGCGAAAGATGCGAAAATAAATTCAACTTGGCTTCGCGCGTCCGAGGGACATGCCCTGATGCGGGGTGCAACGCGATTCGGCTTTGTTGTGTCTAATCAGCAGGTCTGATTCGCCAAGTCTATTTGGACCAGCGCAATGCCCATAACGCAGATTCCATTCCAGGATCCGGTTGCCCCACCCGAAAAGCCGCAGCCCGAGCAACTTGGGCTTTACGACGCCCGCGACTGGGAAACCGCATATCGTGAGTTGGAAGACCGCGTTCCTCACCTGCTCATACAATTGCAGGACGATCTGGCGCGTTCGCGCAAGCGCGAGGCGTTGTGGATTTCCATCATCATTCACCTCGTCCTCATCATTACGCTCTGGAATCTCAATCTGATTCAGAGATACATCCCCTGGCACAGGGCTAGGGTCGTGGCCGTCAATCCGACAAAGGACAAAGATGTCACCTTCCTGACGCTGCCGCCTGACGCCCAAAAGGTGACGCGTAAGCCCAAAAGCAACATTCTTTCGGATAAAGATCGCATCGCGACCTCTCGCCATCCCGAACTCGATGCGAAGGAATTGCACAGGATCGTCAGCCCGCCTCCGGGCGCTCCGGGAATGCGAGGTCCGAAAGCTCCGGTTGCTGCGCAGCCGCCGACGATGGCCCAAACCCAGCCGCCCATGCAGCAACAGCCGCAACAGGCTCAGCCGCAAGGTGGCATCCGTCCGCAGCTTGAGAACAACCAGATGGCGCAATTGCAAATACCGGCACGTCCGAACAACAACGCATTCAGCAAGTATGCGGCTGGCATGAGCGCCGGTTCGGCCATTCAACAAGCCACGCAAGCGGCCGCCGCAAGCCGCGCCGGCGGTGGCGGACAGGGCGGCGACTTCGGGCTCGGCATTGGTGCGCATGGCCGGCAGCTGGGCGCCCTCGACATTCTGAGCGATACGCAGGGCGTTGATTTTAGTCCTTACCTGCAGCGCATTCTGGAAGAGGTCCGAACCAACTGGTACCGGCTGATTCCTGAAGCGGCTGAGATGAAAAAAGGCAAACTCGCCATCGAGTTTGCCATCACAAAAGACGGCAGCATCGCCGACATGCGCCTGGTCGCAACTTCCGGCGACGCCGCCCTCGACCGCGCCGCCTGGGGCGGAATCTATACTTCCAATCCATTTCCGCCTCTGCCCACCGAATTCAACGGGCAATTTCTGGCGCTTCGCTTCCGCTTCTACTACAACCCGGACAAATCCGACCTGGAATAAGCCTTTGTGCCGCCTGGGCCATTGTGATGCAGAGCTGAAGATGCCGCGTGCGTAGCGCACGGCATGGCAGTCGACGCATCCCTGCGCGATGCATCTGCTGCGCTTAGAATTAGTAACGACTAACTCAAATATGCTACGCTCGCCTCCAGCCCGTCTCCTCGTGCAGGTCGCGGAGGCACTCGGCGCATATCCAACGATTGTCCTGGGTGACAGGGGCCTTCGCTCCGTGTTCCCGGCGAATTGGAGGTCACCCCTTCAGTGAGCCCAGGATCCCCCCTGGCGGTGGTGTTCATCCCACTTCACTTTTGCCCCCGGGAATGTGTACCTGCGGAAGGGGACGACTGGCCCGTTTGGCATTGTCGGTCCGCCAGTCGGGCACAAGCCTATCCATGTGCTGTTGTCTTTGAAGGGCTCATTTCGTCAGCCGAAACGCGCGTGAGTGGAACTCCATCACTTCTTCAAAGTGGGATAGAAAATACTCGATGCTGTGATCTCCCGGATACGGCCGGTATTCGTGGGGCACGTGCACACTGTTGAGTTCTTGGTTCAGCTTGGCCGCGCCTTTTTCGAATCCGTAATTGTCTTCCTGGCCGCAGTTGAAATAGATCGCCACCTTCCGCAACTCGGCTGCGTTTTTCTGCGCCAGAAGAAACGGATCGTTCGCATCCCAGTGCGGAATGTTGATGGGATGGCCGAAGACGGCGGCGAGCACGCTCGCCAGGGGATGACCCGAACGCATGGCCGCGTCCAACTGTTGCGGCGTGTCGGTGATCAGGGCGGCGCTTTCGGCGCTTACAGCGGAAAAAAGTTCTGGATACGCAAAGGTGAATCGCAGCGCTCCGTAGCCTCCCATAGAAATGCCCGTAAGCGCGCGTCCCGAGCGGCCGGGCACAACGCGATATTTACCTTCGATGTGGGGCATGAACTCGCGCAGGAAAAAATCGCTGTAAGGGAACGACCCGTCCGCGGAATTGATGTAGAAGCTGCGCCAGCCTTGCGGGGCAACAATCAGGAAATCTTCGAGTTTGTGCTGATGGCGCAGATCATCGATCAAAGTCCATCCGCCGCTATTGAACAGCGTCTGCTCGTTGTCGCCCAAGCCGTGCAACAAATAAAGCAAAGGATAGCGACGGGGTGCGCTGGTGTCGTATCCTTCCGGCAGGTAAACGCAGTATCGAACGGCACGCTTCAGGATGCGGCTGTTCATGGCGCTGCAATCGATGCGGCTCTGTGCGGAGGAAATCAGCCCGTTCGAGAGGCAGTACAGCAGGATCGTCAGCCATCGGATTTTCTGGTAGTGGGTGAGTCGGGTTGTCATCCTGAGCCAACCGCCTTTGGGCAGCGAAGGATCGAGGCGATCCGCGCCAAAGGGGCGCGCTTTTTGCGAGTGAACGCCGCGCCTCTGGATCGCTTCCACTTCAAATCAAACTGGCCTAGCGGATTTTCCATCGCATCGGGAAGCCCTATTCGTAGCGCAGCGCCTGCACGGGATCGAGGCGGGCGGCGCGGCTCGCGGGATATAGACCAGAAACCAGGCTGACAATGACCGCGAACAGAACGGCGCCCACCGCCAGCCACCAGGGCACTGCCCAGAAATGTTCCGGAGGAATCGACTGCCGCCTGAGATATATGTTGGTACCGAAATTGATGATCTGTCCGATCGCCCATCCGAAAACAAGGCCGACGATTCCGCCCAGAATGCCCATCGCGCCGGCTTCTGCGAAGAAAAGTTTTTTCACATCGGCGTCGCTGGCTCCGATCGCCTTCATGATGCCGATTTCGCGCCTTCGCTCGAGAATTGCCATAACCAGCGTGTTGACGATGCCGATGGAAGCGACGGTCAGCGCCAGGCTGCCAAAAATGCCCAAGAACGCAAACAGAACTTTGAAAACTTGTTGCAGGCTGCGGCTGGCGTCGAGGATCGAGAACGTCGAAAAACCCATCTTCTTGATGGCGTCCTCGACGCCATTCACTTTCGACGGATCTTTTACGCGCACGCTGATCGATCCATAGACCGGCTCGTCACCCGCGTGCGAAAGCTCGCGCAGGTCAGCCGCCCCCATGACGTGTAAACTCTCTGCCAGCTTCTGCGGGACGAAGAGTCTTCCGCGCATCATTCCACGCATGCTCTCAGGATCGAGATCGCAGACGCCGACAATCTTCAGCTTCTGCTCGCGGGAAATCACAGAATATTCCGTACCCGCGACACTGTCACTGGATCCGGCGTCCGACGGTCGAAGTGGAGGCTGAGCCGCGGCCTCGCGCTGCGCATACAGCAAAGTTATTTCTTTTCCCAAAAGCGGCCTGGCCAGATCGGCGGTATTCGGTTCCGGATCTCCCGGCACGGGCTTCATGCCCGAGAGTTCCTCGGCGAACGACTTCTGCAGAATCGCTTCCGGCGCCGTATCCGAGGAGAAGAAGCTTCCCTGCATGCCGTCGAACGCATCGTTTGATTTCGCGGATTGCGGCAGCGCCGAAACTACCGTCGAGTGCAGCTTGCCTTCGAAATGCAGATCGGTGCGAAAGCGGATATCCGGATACGCCTCGGCGACATTCGGAAGTTTTTCCATTTCGCGCCGGGCCGGCTCATCGAGAACGCGGCTCTCGGCGGGATTCGGGTCGTTGTCGCTTCCCATTCCGCGCGCATCCCGGCGCGAACTAACCACGACGGTATTGAACAGCCCGGATTTCTCCAGCCGTCGCGTGAACATCTGCTGCAGGCCGGTTCCGAGGGAAAGCATCGCGACTAGAGACGCCACTCCCACCGAAATGCCGACCGTCGTCAGGGAATTTCGGAGCACCGATTCGCGCAGGTTGCGCACCGCCAGTTCGGAAAGGTCGGGGATCTTCACGGCCGCGCCTCCCGCGCTCCGCCGGGCGCATGCGGCGTGTGCGGACGGTCATCCACAAGCCTGCCGTCGGCCAGGGAAATCATGCGCTGCGCGTAGCGCTCGGCCAGTGCGCGTTCATGCGTGACCATCACCACTGTCATTCCCAGGTGCTGATTGAATTCGCGAATCAGATCCATGATTTCAATCCCGGTATGGCTGTCGAGATTTCCGGTCGGCTCATCCGCCAGCAGAAGCTGCGGACGATTGATCAGCGCCCGCGCCAGAGCCGCTCTCTGTTGCTCCCCGCCGGAAAGTTCGGTCGGGCGGTGAGCGATGCGCGCGCGCAAGCCAACTCGATCCAGCGCCTCGAGCGCCAAAGATTCGCGACGGCCGCGTTCGACTTCCGCGAAACGAAGCGGCAGTTCGACATTTTCCGCGACCGTCATGCTGGGGATGAGATTGAATGACTGGAACACCATGCCAACCACGTGCAGCCGGTACTTCGCCAATTCTTCGCGCGAAAGCTTGGCCAGATCCCGCTCCCGCACCACGACGCTGCCGGAAGTCGGACGATCGAGACCGGCAATGAGATTCAGCATCGACGACTTGCCCGAGCCGGAGCTTCCCAGCAGCGCTACAAATTCGCCGGCACGCACATCGAGTGAAACGCCATCGACGGCCCGAATGACAGTCTCACCCATGCGGTAATGGCGGCAAAGGTTTTCGCTTCGAATCGCAACTGTTTCGCGGGCGGCATAAATCGTCGGAGCCGTGGTCAACGCATCTCTCCTCTCAGCACTCGCAGCGCATCGCTGGCCTTGACATCGCCATTCTTTCCTTCTGCGCCGTTCCCGCCAACGGGGACCGCATCTCCTTCGCCCGGAGCGAGAAACAGATTCTCTTCCACGCCATGCTGGCGGGTATAAAGATCGTAATAACGCCCCCGCGCGACATAGAGCTGCGCGTGCGTGCCACGCTCCACGATGCGTCCCTGCTCCATCACCAGGATCTGATCGGCCCTGCGAATCGTCGACAACCGGTGGGCAATGACAAAAGTTGTTCGTCC
>JASHRE010000355.1 GCA_030037515.1 Candidatus Sulfotelmatobacter sp. | reverse complement strand
CGGCGGGAGTCGGCGGCTGACGGTCTCGCCTCCGCTTCGTAGGCGGTATTTAGCATCAGGTCAATCTCGTTCCGCCTCAGCCACACCCAATTGTGGTTCGGTGGGGTTGCCGCGTGGGCCAAGAACGGCGGCCCAGTTCTTGACAAGAGTCTCTAGTGCTCCTTTCGTAGAGGCGTAGGCAAGAATTGAAGGGTTGTCCAAGCTGGGTTTTCCAACTGCAGCGTGCGCCCCGATCGAAGAGATCACAATGATATTCGAACCTTCACCTAGAATCGGCAAAGTTGCTGCACGAGAAAGAACGGGCTGCGAGTAGCAAACAAGTTGTCGAAGTCCTCGACCGTGTAATCGGCGATGCGCGCCGCCTTGCTGATTCCGGCGTTGAGCACAAGCACATCCAAATCGATCGGCGACGATTGAGCGCACCTGTTTTGCCAGCAGTGCAGCTCCGTCTGGAATTCCTAGATTTGCCGAGATTGCATTGGCGCGACCGCCTTTGGCTTGGATTTCGGAGACGAGAGATTCCGCTTCCGGCGCGGACCGGCCGTAGTGAACCAGTACATGTGCCCCGGCCGCAGCAATCGCCAAACCCGTGGCGCGACCAATTCCCCGCGACGCGCCCGTCACTAACGCAGTTTTACCTTGCAGTGAAGCCATTGATAGGACCTCTCAATTCTGATGAACCAGAGTCTTCCGGTCATCGTTTTCTGCGTTGCCCCATCGCCTTGGTTTTCTCCTTGAGGGTCTTTTGAACCGAGTCTCGGAGGCACTGAACTGCGGGTCGAGAACCAGCGCCGACTGAAGTTCCTCACGAATAAGTTCCACTTACCCGCCTTGACGATTGCCCCGATCTACAAGTGTCGTGGCAAGTGGAATTGTTCCACAAATGGATCAAGCAACACCTGCGGATCAAAGCGTTTTATGGGACCAGCGACAACGCAGTGAAGACTCAGATCTGGATCGCCGTCTCGGTTTATGTGCTGGTTGCCATCGTCCGCAAGCGTCTGGGGTTGGAGATGAATCTCTACCAAATCCCACAGATTTTCAGCATCACGTTGCTCGAGAAAATGCCCGTTTGACGCACGCTTGAGGGCTTCGACTCCCATTCCGGGTTACTCGATGACGGGCGGCTAGCAAGCGGTCTTTGAGTCGTAGTTGTCACATCGGCCTGTAATGTGCTAGCTTTCGGGATTGTCATGCGGCGGATTCTGTCCAGTCTCCTACTTGGTGTGCTTGCTTGGAGTTTTGTTGCACCGCTTGCCTTGGCGGCGACAACAAGTGCTCCTGCTTTTTGCTGTCGCCGCAATGGCAAGCATCATTGCATGTCGGGGAGATCGGTCCTTGCAGACGACACGCAACAGCCTGGCTTACGCACCATTCCCTCATGTTGCCCCTATCGGTCCCAGATTGCGACACCGGGTGTGGTGGGCCGATTGGAAGCTTCACGGGCGACCATCTGCATCTCACCGTCTGCGATTGTTGTAGTACAAGCTGATTGCCTCGTCGCAGGTTCTTGCTCTCATTCAAGAATTGCTCAGCGCGGTCCTCCCTTCGAGTTGTTGCACATCTAGTTCTCTTCACATCGTTCACTAGGAACTTCGGGTTTGCCGTTTGTAATACCTCGCTCTGTGGGGCGTGGACCTGCTCCGCGGGATTCCGCCATGAACGTGGAGATAAGACTACTAAGCGAATTCTAAAAGGATTCGGCGCGCTAGCGCCACAACAGCAGCAACCCTGCTCAGCCGTGAAGAATGGAGCGATCGTTATGAGACAAGTCGCCAAGTTGCTCGGTGTTACTTCGTTATTGGGTGCTATCGCTTTTGGTTCAATCTTCGGCTCCGTGCGCGGCATCGTTCACGATCCCCAGCATCGCCCGATTCAAGGCGCACAGATCACGCTGAAAGCGAAAAACTCGGACTGGACGCGGTCCTCCGATTCCAACGACAACGGAGAATTTGATTTTGCCTCGGTCCCACTCGGTAACTACAGCGTCACGGTGTCTTCGAAGGGCTTTCGGAAGGTGCAACAGGAAGTGATTGTTCAATCCGACACGAGTCCTGTGCTGCACTTCAGCCTTGTCGTCGCAGGAGCAACGGAGAGTGTTGAGGTCTCGGAGATGCCTGTTGAAGCAACGACCGAGACGGTCACGCCAACGACCATGCTAAGCCGAATTGATATTCAGAAGACTCCCGGCGCCGACCGCACCAACGCCATGCAGATGCTCACAGATTACGTTCCCGCCGCCTACGTCGTGCACGACATGTTGCACATGCGAGGAGGCCATCAGGTCGAGTGGGCCATCGACGGAGTGCCTATCCCGAATACCAACATCGCCACGAATCTCGGCCCGCAGATCGATCCGAAAGACATTGACTACCTTGAAGTGCAGCGCGGCAGCTACGACGCCGACTACGGCGACCGTACCTATGGCATCTTCAACATCGTGCCTCGCACCGGCTTCGAGCGCGACCGGGAATGCGACTTGGTCATCAGCGCCGGAAACTTCTACCAGACCAACGACCAGATCGGTTGCGGAAGCCACACCGCCCGCTCCGCTTATTACGCCAGCCTCAACGGCAACCGCAGCCAGTACGGCCTGCAGACGCCGATCCCGCAGACCGTCAACGACGCCGCCAACGGCGTTGGCGGATTTGCCTCATTCATCTTCAATCCTGATCCGAAAAATCAATATCGTCTGGTCGGCTCTCTCCGCCGCGATTATTACCAGATTCCAATTGATCCTGATCTGGACTCGACCGGCAATCAGATTCTGGTCAATTCGGGCTTGGTGCCCAGCTCGGGCCTGCATGATGCCGAGGTCGAGCCCGACGGCTACGCCACTTTCTCGTGGGTTCACACCTTCAACCCCGACACGCTGGTCACCGTCTCGCCGTTTTATCACTATAACGGCGCCGACTACAGAGGCGGCGCCAACGATGTCCCGGTTATCTCTAGCGTCACGCAGAACGCGAACTACGGCGGCCTTCAAGCGTCCTTCAGCACCATCTACCGCAACAACGATTTTCAGGCTGGCATCTACGGATTCGGCCAGCACCAATACAACTATTTCAACAACGTGTTCACGTGTCAGCAAAACTGCACGATCTACGGCGAGCCGCCTAATGGCTTGCCAAACTACGGTCCATCCTCCATCGGCGTCAACGGAGGCGTCACTGCGCTTTTCATCAACGACAAATTTAAAGTTACCCCGTGGCTGACGTTGATCCTTGGTCTTCGCCAAACCGAATTCGACTCCTCCATCTCCGAAAGCACCACTGATCCTCGCCTCGGCGCCGCCGTCCGAATTCCGCATCTCAACTGGGTTTTCCGCGGATTCTACGGTTACTATTACCAGGCTCCTCCTCTTTCAACGGCCACCAGCGAGCTGCAACAGTTGGGCGTCAACCAGGGCTACGGCTTCGCTCCGCTGCACGGCGAGCGCGACATCGAATGGCAATTCGGTGTGACGATTCCTTATCGCGGTTGGACGCTTGACGCCGATAACTTTGAAACCCGGGCACACAATTGGCTCGATCACAACAACATCGGCGACTCGAATCTATTCTGGCCTATCACCTGGTCCTACGCCATGATTCAAGGCTGGGAACTCACACTGCGCTCTCCCAACATCATGCATCACGGCCAGTTCCATCTCGCTTACTCGAACCAGATCGCGCAGGCCACTTCGCCCATCACTGGAGGCTTAATCTGTCCCCCTGCGACGCCAATATGCCCGCTGTACCCGGCTCCGGGCCTTGGACCCGTTGACCACGATCAGCGCGACACTCTGAACGTCGGTTTCAACGGCAGCCTTCCCTGGCATGCCTATGCCTCAACCAACGTTTATTACGGATCGGGGTTCACCAACGGATTGTACGGAACGCCGCTGGCTCAATATCCCGGCCCGTATCTACCCAGCCACAGTGCTGTGGACCTTTCGCTGGGGAAGACTTTCGCCGAGAGCTACACAGTTTCGCTGACAGGTGTCAATGTGGCGAATCGCCGCGTGCAACTCGACAACAGTCTGACCTTCGGAGGATTCCATTGGGACGAACCGCGGCAAATCTACGCCGAATTCCGTTACCGGTTCCGGTATTAGTGAATAAGGAGTGACGACAGGACCGACAGTGATCGCCGCAAAGGCACTATTGTTAGCGCTTCTCGCGCCGTTTGCGCCGGATCCAGCACTTGGCGCTTCCGCTGAGCAATCGCAGGCGACACCCCAGCACAAGATGCCAGACACGGGGTCGGTTCACTGGATGGGGGACGAGCGGATCGGGATGCGGATGTATCCAGGTATGGCCGCGCTTGACCTTATCGGCCCGCAATCCATGTTCGGTTCGTGACGGGAGCGAAGGCGTATCTCGTCGCAAAGTCGCTCGATCCGGTGACGGGCGACGCGGGCGTGACGATAACGTCGACTGCAACCTTCAAGACCTGCCCGCACGACCTCACCGTGCTGTTCGCGCCTGGCGGAACGGACGGCACCTTGGCTGCTGCTATGGACCCCGAGACGCTAGCTTTTTATGGCTGATCGGGGAGCCCGGGCGAAGTACATCACGAGCCTATGTTCCGGCTCGCTGATCCTCCGAGCCGCGGGATTGCTGAAAGGCTACAAGGCAACTTCGCACTGGCCGGTGCGCCACGTGCTGTCGGGGTTCGGAGCGATCCCGACGGACGCTCGCGTTGTGCGCGACCGCAACCGTATCACGGGCGCTGGCGTAACCGCTGGGCTCGACTTCGGCCTCTCGCTTTTCTGGCAGGTGATGCAGAGGAACTCGCCCGGCCAACCAAAAGCGGAATTGGCAAAAGTCATCGACATACGATTCGGCAGTTTCTCCGCACTTCAAGAGCAGTTCACAAAAGCGGCTCTGAGCGTGTTCGGTAGCGGCTGGGTCCCGGCTGAGCTTGGATGAAAAACGCCAACTATGTATTGAAGCGAGCCCAAATCAGGACAACCCGTACATCGCCGGACGGCGAGGGTACCGTCAAAGCTCGCCTTTCGCGTGCACGCACCAAACCGGCCACCTCGTGCGAAAGAACGTAGGTTCGCGCACGAGTTACTCTCCGACTCGCGCAGAGAACACCTCAAAAAACGCGACCTGACGCATCCAACTG
The DNA here is from genome assembly GCA_030037515.1 of Candidatus Sulfotelmatobacter sp. GTDB lineage: Bacteria > Acidobacteriota > Terriglobia > Terriglobales > Acidobacteriaceae > Sulfotelmatobacter. The sequence continues at coordinate 2,861 of JASHRE010000355.1, read as the reverse complement.
CCGACCTCTGGCGTACAGCGCGTTAAGGACGATTGATCTCCAGCCCAAGCGCCTCTCCTACAGCTCTAATCCGGGGGTCTGAGCAGCGCCTCAAGTAATCATTACGAAACTTTTATCGAGTCTTTATACAAACATCATTTGGTTTAGATTCCAATGAGAACGATCGGCTACTAGCTTCAAAGATGCCGAACGACGGGATTCGGAAAATTTTCGCCCAGCGCTCTGTGCATTTGCGAGCTGCAATTGGAGCCGACCCGGCGGCAAGCTGCGCGATGACCTCGGCCGACTGGCCGATGGGAGCAGATGTGCAAACAAAAACAGGCAACATGACCGATGGCAACGTAAGGACAGTTCTTCGACTCCTGCTTGGAGCACTCGCTGGAATAGTTGTGGTCTTGTTTGTAAGCTGTTGTGCCTTTCGCCTGCACTTCAATCTCGCGTCGGCAGCTTCCCTCGACATACTCATCGTCCTTTTTGTCACCCTCTGGTTCGGTTTTTGGCAAGCTACCGCTACGTCTTTTGCGGCCGTAGCCTGCCTGGCCTTTTTTTTTGCGCCCCCAATTCTAAGCTTTTATGTGGCGGATCCTGACAATTGGGTGGCTCTCGGAGCCTTTGAATTAACAGCGTTGATCGTCAGTCGACTTTCCAACCAGGCGCAGAACCAAAAACGAAGAGCTGTTCTGCTCCACGATGATGCCACGAGGCTATACGATTTCAGTCGCAGCATCCTGATGCTGAAGCGACAGGAACCGCCCGGCCCTCAGATCGCATCCCTGATTCAAAAAAACATCGGAGTGGATGCGGTGGTGATTTTTGATGCTCTGTTCCCCGGACTATATGCAGCTGGAAGTTGGACCTCTGAAGACGAGGAGTTGGCTCGAAGCGCCTATTTTCAAGACACGAATAGTGAACAGTCGGGCTTGTGTCGGTGGCGACGCGCGCTCCATAACGGATCGCAGCCGTCCGGTGCTTTGGTGCTGTCGGGGAGCCGCTTGAGCTCTCTCATGGTCGATGCTATCGCATCACTCGTCACCGTCGCCTTTGAAAGAGCTCGCTCGTTCGAGAAGGAAATGCAAGCGGAAGCCGAACGTCAAAGCGAACAGTTTCGCACCGCGATTCTGGACGGTCTTGCCCATTCATTCAAGACCCCTCTCACTGTGATTTTGGCGTCGACATCTGGAATGATTGAAACGGGGCAACTTAGTGATTCGCAGGCGGAACTGGTCGGATTGATCGACCAGCATGCGAACAAGCTGAGCGCCTTGACGAATCATTGTCTGCAGATGGCCAAGCTCGAATCGCAAGCAATCGAGCTCCGACCGGAAGAGGTGCATCTTTCCTCGCTCGTGGAAGAAATAGCGGTTGAATGTCGCGATCAGGTGGGAAAGCACTCGATTCAAGTGCACCTGGGAAAGGGCGATCTTACGGCGTCTGCCGACCGACCCTTACTTGCCATGACGATTACCGAACTCATTGTTAACGCTGCAAAATATTCCAGTGTCGATTCGCCAATAACCGTTTCTGTTCGGGCACAAGGTGCCCAAATTGTCGTCTCGGTGCATAACGAGGGTTCCGTGATCGAACCCACCGAGCAGCGGCGCATTTTCGAGCGCTTTTACCGTAGTCCCGCGTCAAAACAGAATGCTCCAGGAAGCGGAATTGGTCTTTCGGTTGCCAAGAGAACTGCGGAAGCGCACCAGGGAAGCCTACGGGTGAACAGCGACGAAGTGATGGGCACCACGTTCTTCCTCTCTCTTCCCGCGATTGGTAGGGACTATGAGTCAGCTGCGAGGTAGAGTCCTGCTAGTCGATGACGATGCTTCGATTCGTCGAGTCCTGCACCCGACCCTGAGTGCACTGGGCTTCGAGATCGAGGAAGCTTGCTCTGGAGAACAGGCGGTATCATTCGTTCGGACAGATCGGTACGATGCGGTCTTGCTAGATATCAACATGCCTGGCATGGGAGGCATCGAAGCCTGCCGTGCCATGCGCCGACTTTCGCCTGGCCTGCCCATTCTGATGTTGACTGTTCGGGACAGTCCCGAGGACAAGATTGACGCGTTGGATGCCGGGGCGGATGACTATGTCACCAAACCCTTTCATGTCGGTGAGTTAACGGCCCGAGTCCGGTCTGCGGTTCGGCGATCCCGCGCAGTTCAAAGCGTTGACGAAACGGTATTCACCATTGGCGCGATCGAACTGGACCGCGAGCGACGAGTCGTAAAGAAATCGAGCACCATCGTCCATCTCACTCCTAAGGAATTTGATCTTCTCTATTGCCTGATGTCGCATGCAGGCAAACCACTGACCCATGCACGCCTCCTTACCAGCGTTTGGGGTACTGAATATGGAAATGAATTGGAGTATCTCCGGACGTTCATACGCCAGCTGCGCAAGAAACTGGAGGATGATCCGGCGCGGCCCAAGTATTTGCTCACGGAGTCGTACATCGGCTATCGATTCACTGATAGCCTTTCATGGCGAGCCCAAACCACTGATGTCGAGAGTTGACCCTTCACGATCGACTTCGACAGCTGCGCATCAAATGTGTCGAGTAATCGTCCCGACATAAATAGGGCTATAAACAGCGTGACCTGCGTTATGAAAGTCGCAACTCCCTGGGTAGTTGATTGATTCTCCTGACTCTTCACAATCATTCGGTCTGTGAAAAACGTGGGAGCCCATTTGCTGCCGACAGTGCCGACAGTAACCCACTAGACTCCACTCCCGCTATCCGCATTCTTGGTGAAGCGTTCACGACACCCGAATGGCTCAAGGGCGCTAGGTGCTGGTGCTAACCACTTTACGAACACTTTATAAAGTCTTCATGCCTCTCTCGGCATGGGCCGATTACAGTCCTT
>JASHRE010000354.1 GCA_030037515.1 Candidatus Sulfotelmatobacter sp. | reverse complement strand
ACCCACGACGGTCGAATCGTCCGGCACGCTGCGCAGCACGACCGAGCCCGCGCCAATGCGACAATTCTTCCCGACGACAATGTTGCCGAGAATCTTCGCGCCACCGCCGACGACCACGTTGTTCTCCAGGGTCGGATGCCGCTTGCCGTGCTCTTTTCCCGTGCCGCCGAGCGTCACGCCCTGATAGAGAGTCACGTCGTCGCCGACTATCGCTGTCTCGCCGATCACTACTCCCATGCCATGATCGATGAACAATCGCCGCCCGATCTTGGCACCGGGATGAATCTCAATTCCGGTAAGCCAGCGCGCCATCTGTGACATCCAGCGGCCGAGCAGGAAAAAACCTCGATTCCATACCCAATGGTTGATGCGATACCACCACACCGCATGCAGCCCCGAGTAGCACAGAAAAACTTCCACCCGCGACTTGGCCGCGGGATCATGCTCGATCACATTGGCCACGTCTTCGCGAATAAGCGAAAAAATGTGCGCCATGGAAAGCTCAGGACGGAAGGTCCGCCGTCGGAATCTGCAGGGCTTTTTCGCGCAGCTCCTGAAACAGAATACTGCTCAGGTAGCGCTCGCCAAAAGAGGGAATGATGACAACGATCAGTTTTCCGGCATTCTCCGGCCGCTTGCCGGCTTTCAGCGCGGCGACAACCGCCGCGCCCGACGAAATGCCCACCAGCAAACCTTCTTCGAGGGGCATGCGGCGTGCCATGGCAGTCGCTTCTTCGCTCGACACGGTGATCACTTCGTCGATGTAGTCGGTGCGTAGAATGCCCGGGACGAATCCCGCGCCGATGCCCTGAATCCTGTGGGCCGACGGTCTTCCGCCCGACAACACCGGGCTCTCCGCCGGCTCTACCGCGACCACCTTGAACGCCGGCTTCTTTGGCTTGATGTATTGGCACACGCCGGTCAGCGTTCCTCCGGTCCCGACGCCCGAAACGAGAATATCGACGCGGCCCTCGGTATCCTCCCAGATCTCGGGGCCGGTGGTTTCGAAGTGAATTTTCGGATTCGCCGGATTGTCGAATTGCTGCAACATGTAACCCTCGGGAGTGTTCGCCAGAATCTCTTCTGCTTTCATGACGGCTCCCTTCATGCCCCGCGGCCCGGGCGTGAGAACGATTTCCGCCCCAAACGCCAGAAGCAGGACGCGGCGCTCTAGGCTCATGGTGTCGGGCATAGTCAGGGTCAGCTTGTAGCCCTTCACCGCCGCGACAAAAGCCAGTCCGATTCCCGTGTTGCCGCTGGTCGGCTCGATCAGCACAGTTTTCCCCGGCGTGATTTTTCCCGCGCGCTCGGCCTCCCCGATCATGCTCACGCCGATGCGGTCTTTCACGCTGTCAAGAGGATTCTGGCTTTCGAGCTTCGCCACCACTTCCGCCACGCACCCCTGCGTGACTTTATTTAGCCGCACCACCGGGGTGTGGCCGATGAGTTCGGTGACGTCTCTGGCGATCTTCATCGTTCACTTTCCTTGTGAGGGTGCGCCGTCCTTCCCGGGGCTATTGCGGGAAGGCGGGAATTCTGACCTGCTTCGCGTCTTCACCTGAAACTTCGAGACTTTGAAACGTGAAACTCTGAAATTCTCCTATTTCATTCCCAACGACTTCTCCACCGACTCTCCATAATCACGCGCCTTTTCCAGCACCGCCGGCTCGTCAATGGTCAGCAGCTTGTGATCCCGCATGACCACGCGTCCTCCAATGATAACCGTTTCCACATCGCTCGCCTTCAGCGAATACGCGATCTGCGCGTAGGCGTCATACATCGGTACGGCATTCGGCTCATCAAGGCTGATCAGCACCAGATCTGCTTTCTTGCCGGCCTCGAGTGATCCGATCTCCTTCTCCATGTGGATGGCGCGCGCACCATCGATCGTCGCCATCTCGACCACCGCCTTCGCATTCAAGGCGAGCGGATTCATTTTCGTGATTTTCGCCAGCTTTGCCGCCAGATCAATCTCCTCCATGAGATCGAGATCGTTGTTGCTGCCGGCTGGACCATCGGTTCCGAGGCCCACGGCTACGCCGGCCGAGCGCAGATCGGCCACTGGAGACACACCGCTGGCAAGCATCATATTGCTGGAGGGGTTATGCACGCATCCAACATCTTTTTCGGCCAAGAGCTTCTGGTCGGCGGCGTCGACAAAGATGCAGTGCGCTGCAATCACATCCGGCCCCAGCACACCGATGCTGTTGAGATACGCGACCGGCGACATGGCGTGCTCTTTCTCGCTGTCGTCCCATTCCTTCTTCATCTCCGCGACGTGAATCAGAATGGGCGCATGATATCTGCGCGCCAGCGCTGCGGCATCCTGCAGAGTTTTCTTCGAGCACGTATAAATCGAATGCGGTGCTGGAGCGGCCTCGATCAGCGGATCGCCCTGCCAACGCTTTAGGAATTTTTCCGTATACGAGAGCATCTCGGCCTCGCTCTTGTTATCGGGCGCTGGAAAATCGATGAACGTCTCGCCTAGTACTGCGCGCATGCCTGCGGCCTTTGACTCCTCGGCAACCGCATCTTCGAAGTAGTACATGTCGGCAAAGGTGGTGACGCCGGAGCGAATCTGTTCTGCGGCGGCGAGGCGGGTGCCCCAGCGGACGAATTCTTCGTTCACATTCTTCGCTTCGGCGGGGAAGATGTACTTGTAGAGCCAGTCATTCAGCGTGACGTCGTCGTGCAGTCCGCGAAACAGGGTCATTGGGACATGTGTGTGTCCGTTAATGAATCCCGGCAGGACCAGACGGCCGCGCGCATCGATCATTTGCGCCGAAGTGTAGTGCTGCTCGATGTCTTTCAGAGGCCCCACTGCGACGATCGAATCTCCGAGCACAGCGATCCCGCCATCTTTGATGATGGCTCGTGACGCGTCCATCGTGACTATGGTCCCGCCGCCGATGATCAGATCTATCTTTTGCTGACTTTGCGCCAACACGACACAGGCCACGGTGAATAGAGCAATCAGAATCACTCGAGCGAGATTTCTCATATTTTTTCTATATCCGGCTGTTCCCGGTTCACTCTTTCGAGCAAATTGAAAATAGAGTTTATCTGAGATCGCTACGTCTGCGCTGTCCGCCAGTGGGCCACTCTTTGGCAGCTACTCTCGGCTGATGGTTTTTGGGGCGTGACGTGGGCAACCACTCCGGCCGGCGAATGTGACAAGATGGGCTTCCGACCTGCGCCCTGCGATATCCTGTTAGGCGGGGAAATCATGGCTTACTGCTCGGTCTGCGGGGCCGAACTCGCCGGCGCGGTGCGTTTCTGCTCCAATTGCGGGCGTCCGGCTTCGGCTGCACCAATCTCTAGCGCCGATGACGTAGCCACCATCGATTTCGCTACTGCGGCTTCTCCGGCTCCGCCGAGGACCTCGGGGTCGTCGCACTCTTCATCGCGGACTTCATCCTCGACAGGTTCTGCCGCAGAATTTCTGATCGGTGAAGGAAGATTTCTGCCGGGCCGCCTCATCGCCGGGCGGTATCGCATCATTGCGCTGCTCGGAAAAGGCGGAATGGGCGAGGTCTATCGCGCCGACGATCTCACGCTGGGTCAGGCGGTTGCAATTAAATTCTTGCCCGATGAGGCGACCCGCGACGAAGGGATGCGCGAACGCTTCCGAAGTGAAGTGCGCATTGCCCGTCGGGTCTCGCATCCGAATGTTTGCCGCGTGTACGACGTAGGCGAAGTCGATGGCCAGACTTTTTTCACCATGGAATACGTGGATGGAGAAGATCTGGCTTCGCTGCTGCGGCGCATTGGCCGCCTTCCGCAAGACAAAGCGCTCGACATTGCGCGACAGCTTTGCGCGGGATTGGCGGCAGCTCACGCCAAAAGCGTACTGCACCGCGATCTGAAGCCGGCCAATATCATGCTCGACGGCCGCGGACAGGTCGTGATCACAGACTTCGGCCTCGCCGGTGTCGCCGACAACATTCGCGGTCAGGAAATCCGTAGCGGAACGCCAGCCTACATGGCGCCGGAACAGCTCGAAGGCAAGGAAGTCAGCACGCGTAGCGATGTCTATGCTCTGGGACTTGTGCTCTACGAAGTTTTCACGGGCAAGCGCGCGTTTGCCGAAAAACCTGCGGCGCTGCGCGCCGGCGGAGATCACACGCCGAGCCGCCCGTCCTCCGTGGTTAAAGACCTCGATCCGATCATCGAGAAAGTGATTCTGCGCTGCCTTGAGGCCGAACCTTCGGCGCGGCCCGCCACCGCGCTGGCCGTGGCCGGCGCCTTGCCCGGAGGAGATCCTCTGGCGGCCGCGCTCGCCGCCGGTGAAACACCTTCTCCACAGCTTGTCGCCGCCGCCGGGGAGGCCGAGCGCTTAGCTCCCCACATAGCTTTGGCTGGTTTCGCTGCCGCAATCGCAGGTATGCTGCTTGTCGCCTACATGGCCTTGCACGTCAGTGGTCTTGAAATGATGCATCCGGCACTCCCCCCCGAAGCACTTGCCGTTAAGGCCCAGGAAGTTATCAAAGGGCTCGGATACTCTGAGCAGCCTGTGGATCACGCAGCGCAGTTTTATTTTCAGACGGAATTTACCGATTACGTCGCAACTCACGATCTACCCCGTCCCAACTGGAAGAAGGTTTTTACCGAGCAGCCGCAAACCCTGGTTTACGCCTATCGTCAAAGTCCGGTGTATCTGGAACCGAGTGGTTATCAGGGCATCTCGATCACGCCCGGAATCGTGCAGTTTGATGATCCACCGGCGATTCAGTCAGGGATGATCAACCTCATTCTTGATGCCGGGGGCCGCCTCACCTACTTTCTGGCCATCCCGAACGAGTTCGAGCCGAATCCGCCGCCGGCGGCTGCAGTCGATTGGAAGCCGCTGTTCACCGCGGCAGGATTGGATTCGGCACAATTGCAACCCACCGAGCCGAAATGGCTATCACTTGCCTCATCCGATGCCCGTGCGGCTTGGACCGGCAAGTGGCCCGAATCGGGGCGTCCACTGCGCGTAGAAGCCGCCGCGTTTCGCGGCAAGCCAGTCTATTTCCAATTGATCGGACCCTGGACCACCCCAACCCGCATGCAGAGTTCGAGCACAACGGCTGGTCAGCATGCTGGTCAGATTCTGGGCGCGGTCGTGTTGATCTTGCTGCTCAGCAGCGGGGCCTGGCTTGCACGCCGGAACTATCGACGGGGCAGTAGCGATTCCCAGGGTGCCCTGCAGTCGGCGGCTCTGGTCTTTGCAATTGAAATCGCAATCTGGGTCTGCCGCGCTCACTTTGCCCCGACACAAAACACCTTGGGTAGCTTCGTGCTTGCGATAAGCACAGGACTTTTTCTCTCGGGGGCGATTTTCATTCTTTACCTTGCCTTGGAGCCTTACGTGCGCCGCCGTTGGCCGCAAGCGATTGTTTCCTGGAGCCGACTGATGACCGGCCGCGTTCGCGATCCGGTAGTGGGCCGCGACGTCTTGTGGGGAGTGCTGCTGGGGCTGGTTTGGTCCGTGATCGTGGAAGTCGGCCTGCTGCTTCTCAAAAGGATCGGAGATACCCCAGACTTGCCGAGCACCAGTCTCCTGCTGGGAGGCCGGCAAGTTGTGGGCATCTGGCTACTGAATGTTGTGCAATGCATCGTGGCGACAATGGAATTCTTTTTTGTGCTCTTTCTGCTCCGGGTGGTGCTGCGCAATAAATGGCTGGCGACTGTGGCATTTGTTGCGCTCTGGTCGGCCCTGAACACGCTTCAGGGGCATCATCCTGAGATTATGCTGCCAGTGTGGTTGGCGGTATTTTGCATCGCAGCATTTGCTGTGAATCGGTTCGGTTTAATCACATTCGCGTTCGCGGTGTTTACCGCTAATGTTCTGCTCAGTCTTCCCTACACCCTCGATTTCTCGCTCTGGTATGCAGATAGCGCTCTGCTCGTACTCCTGAGTTTCGTCGCCATTGCCGCCTGGGGTTTCTACCATTCCCTCGGCGGGCAGACGGTCTGGAAGCTGGAGACGGAGTAAATCCCGGCAAATCGGGAAGGATGAATCCGCGCTCCGGCCGAGGCGCGGGACGCCAAGAAACTAATGATGGTCTGGCTGGCTCAGCCCTGGGAGCAAAACGAACCTCTGTTCACTGGCTGTGGTACATTCTCTGCCGCCGGGTCCTGCCGAACAACCCCAGAAATTCTCCGTTGCATCGTGTCGCTGCCGACCTTGAATGCATTGCGGGCGCAAACATCGCCAACGCCAATTTTCCCGCCCCGGCAAGTCATTCAAGTGGATAATCGACCTCGGAGGGGCGGTTTCTGGCGATATCGATATCCTTCATCGCGGCTAACTGGGCCTGGAGTCGCAACATTGGCCGTTGGTTGACGTCGTGAGTCTTTTGGGACGGTGTCATTGCTTTCATTCGCGCCCAGCCCCTGTGAGAGCCGCGCGTTGCCTCACGTCCATTGGGCAAAACTTGCCGCAACCTAGCCCACCGCTCGATCATCTAAACCTTGACAGTGATCCACTCAATCCCTATCATGTACTTGAATTTAAAGCACTTTGTATGAGTAATTTACTGTTGATAAAGGACTTATCAAGTTGAGGAGGCTCGTTTTATGAGCAAGATTATCGGAATTGACCTGGGGACCACCAACTCCTGCGTAGCCGTGATGGAAGGCGGCGAGCCTAAGGTCATTGCAAATGAAGAAGGAGGACGGACCACTCCATCCGTCGTCGGCTTTACCAAGACCGGCGAGCGGCTGGTGGGTCAAGTGGCCAAGCGCCAGGCCATTACCAATCCTGAGAATACCGTCTATTCGATCAAGCGCTTCATGGGACGCCGCTACGACGAAGTTCAGGAAGAAATCAAGATGGTCCCATACAAAGTCGTGCGTCAGGGCGATCACGTTGCCGTGCTCGCGCAAGGCAAGGAATATACGCCGCCGCAGATCTCCGCGATGATTCTGCAGAAGCTGAAGAAAGCTGCGGAAGATTATCTCGGCGAGAAAGTCAGCGAAGCGGTCATCACCGTTCCGGCGTATTTCAATGACGCGCAGCGTCAGGCGACGAAAGATGCCGGCCAGATTGCTGGACTCGAAGTAAAACGCATCATCAACGAACCGACGGCGGCAGCGCTCGCCTACGGTCTCGACAAGGGGAAAGATGAAACCATCGCCGTCTACGACTTCGGTGGCGGCACGTTCGATATTTCGATCCTCGAAGTCGGCGAAGGAGTGATTGAAGTCAAAGCCACGAATGGCGACACGCACCTCGGCGGAGACAACATCGATCAGCGGCTGGTTGATTGGCTGATCGACGAATTCAAGAAGGATGAGGGTCTGGATCTGCGCGCCAAGGGCAACGAGATGGCGCTGCAGCGTCTGCGTGATGCGGCCGAACGCGCCAAGATCGAGCTCTCGACCACGATGGAGACCGAAATCAATCTGCCGTTCATCACGGCGGATGCCAGCGGTCCCAAGCACCTGGTGAAGAAACTGACCCGTGCGAAGTTCGAGGGCATGGTCGAAGACATCATCCAGAGGTCGGTTGGGCCGTGCAAGCAGTGCATGAAGGACGCGGGAGTCGACGCGTCGAAGATTAACGAA
>JASHRE010000353.1 GCA_030037515.1 Candidatus Sulfotelmatobacter sp. | reverse complement strand
GGAATCAACTTGCGAAGTTCTCCGAAGCGCTTGGTGCCGCTTTCGAGATAAAACAGAATCAGCGGCTTCCACTTGCCCCCAATCACGTCCGTGGTCAGCTTCACGGGGCAGTAAAATTCTTCCACCTCGGTCTCCTTCAGAATCAGAAGGGTTACAAAAAAGTGCCTACTAGCAAAAAGGATACTTTAGCCTACAATCGGCGGCTGAACCAGGGATTCCTCTGGCCCGCACACAGTCATTGGCCGGGGCGGCCGCTTCCGCCGCCTGGTGTGGGTTGAGGGTGAGGGGGCGTCAGGAAGAATGACGCCTGGGCAACACAGACTGCCTTCCAGGAGCTGGCGCACATGAACAAAAGACCGGTCGTGGTGTACGGAGCGAACGGGTTCTCTGGAAGGTTGATCGTCGAGTTCCTCCGCGAATACAACACACCTTTCCTGGCCGTGGGCAGAAGCGCCGAGAGAATCAAGCAGGTGATAGATCACGTCCCTGGAATTGAGACCGCCGATTTTGAGATCGTAGAAACCACCGGCGCCCTCGAGGATCTGCAGCGTGTCTTCGAAGGCGCTAAGGTGGTTTCGAACACTGCCGGCCCATTTATCTATAACGGACCAAGGGTCATCGAAGCAGCCTTGAAAGCCGGTTGCCATTACATCGACATCGGCGGCGAGCAGGCCTGGATTCGTGAGGTCGCCGAGAACTGGGGCGAGAAATTCCGCGAACGCGGCCTTGTCGCCGCGCCCGCAACCGCCTTTATGTGCGCGGTCAGCGATGCCTCCGCCCGTCTTTGCCTGGAATCCGGGGCGATCGACACGCTCGAAACCGTCACCATGTTCAAAGGCATTCCGACGTTTGGTTCCACGCAAACGATTTTTGCGGTCATTCAAACGGACGCCTATTACCTGGAGCAGAATCAATACAAGCCTTGGCCGCGCGCGACTCGCTACGATGTAGCCATTCCTGGCTGTTTGCAAACTCAGTTGGCCCTCGCGTGGGGAGGCTTCCCGCAACCGGTGTGGTTCAAGAACCACCCCCAGATCCAGAATGTGCGGTCGATGGGCGGTTTGCTCGATCGTCAAATTATGGAAGGCGTCGCTGCCACCGAGAAAACGTTTGAAGAACAGATTCGGCCGCTGCCCAAGGCGGAACGGGAAAGAAAGCTTGCCGAGATGGCCAACGCGGTGCAAGCGGGAACGCCGCCTCGCGAAAATCCCCGCGAGCAGCGCACTATTGACGTCGTGGTGGGCCGAGGGTCGACCGACTACGCCCAATGCGTGGTCTTCGGAACCTGTTGTTATCGCCAGACCGGGTTGCTCCAGGCATTCGCAGCCCACCACCTCGCGCATGCCGCGCCTGGCAAAACCGGCTTTGCCTCTCCCGCAGAAGCGTTTGGACATCACGAAATAATCCGAGTTCTCGAAGAGCATGGTCTCGCCAAGGTTCGTCTGACTCACTGACCAGCGGGAAGTGGTTCATGCGTGCGATTGACTATTTCGATAAGGGCGCCGAGGCCAACCTCGATCGCACAGCCGTCATTGCTGCCGATGGGTCGTGGTCGTATCGCGAAATGCAAACCGCGACTCAAAATATCGCCCGCGCTCTATGCGCCGGCGGATTGCGCGATCAGGAGCCTGCCGGAATCTACTCGCAGAATGACGCCCGAGTTCTGTTTTGCATGTTGGGCATCCTGCGGTCCGGAGCAGTATGGGTTCCAATCAATTACCGCAACGCCATCGACGCCAACGTGGAATACATGAACTACGTGGAAATGGCCTGGCTGTTCTATCACAGCCAGTTTCACAACGCCATCGCCGAAGTCAAACGGCGCGTACCGTCCTTGCGGGCAATCATCTGTCTCGATCGCCAAGATGGGGAATATCCCTCCTTGCAGACTTTCATGGAACAGGGGACAGGTGCGCCAGTCCGGGATTGGGGCGATGCCCATGGCAACCCGGACCGCCTCGCCGGGCTGGTTCCGACAGGAGGGACCACCGGTCCCGCAAAGGGCGTTCGTGTGACCAACCTGGCGTTGGGTACGATGACGGAAATGGCCACGCACTACTGGCACGATGACGGGGAACATCCCGTGTGCCTGAATACGGCCCCGCTGTCCCATGCCGCAGGTGTTCTGGCGTTCGTGATGTGTTCGGTGGGGGCGACCCACGTGATCATGCCCAAGTTTGAAGCGCTTGAGGTCCTTCACAACATTGAGCGCCATCGGGTTACGCATCTCTATCTTCCCCCAACCGCCCTTTACAATCTGCTGGCGCATCCCCAGGTGCGCGACTTCGACTACTCAAGTCTGCGTGGTTTCCTTCTGGCGGGATCGCCAATTGCGCCGGACAAATTAAAGCACGCAGTCGAAGTCTTCGGCCCGTGCATGTGTCAGTCCTACGGTCAGACGGAAGCGCCGATGATCTTGACCTTTCTCGATTCGAAAACTGTGGCCGCGGCGGCTGCGGGGGATCATCCGGAACGTCTGGCCAGTTGTGGCAAACCCACGCTCGCGGTGCGCCTCGTCATCATGGACGACGCCGGCAGGATTTTGCCGGCGGGCGAACGCGGAGAAATCGTGGCCCGCGGGTCACTCATCTGCGGCGGCTACCACAAGATGCCCGAGGCCACGGCGGAAATCCGCACCCACGGCTGGCACCACACCGGCGATGTCGGTTACATGGACGAAGAAGGCTACGTCTACATCGTGGACCGGAAGAAGGACATGATCATCTCCGGCGGTTTTAATGTTTACTGCGCCGAAGTGGAAGCGGCGGTCATGGCTTTGCCGCAGGTCCACGAGTGTGCGGTGATAGGCGTTCCACACCAGACATGGGGAGAAGCGGTCAAGGCATTCGTTGTGCTTCGCCCGGGCGCATCCTTAAGCGACGCGTCGGTTATTTCGCACTGCAGGCAAAAGCTGGGGGGAGTGAAGACTCCAAAGTCGGTCGAATTCTGCGCTGAGATTCCCAAAACCCCTGCCGGCAAGATTGATAGAAAGAAAATGCGCGCTCCCTACTGGGAGCACGCCGAACGGCAAGTGCACTAGTGAATTGCCAAATCGGTGGTAAGAATCGGCGCCGAGGGGGCATGGCGGGCAACCGTGATCGTGCCCAGATCCGCGGCCGCCTCACCAGCAGCAAAGCCGTCGTGCTGCGATGGCTCAAGCGCGAGGCAGATCGCGTAAACGCTGGCGATCCATGGCTCGAACTAAAGACCGCAAAAGTCAGCCACGCGAGCTTGAATCGCCTTTTGGTGGCATACTTACCAAGCTCCTGGCGCGCGAAACGGCCGAGGTCCCGGTTGGAGATCCGCTCTCGGGGATCGCGGAATCTTTTGCAAACGCCGCGAAAACGAAGAAGTAGGAGGCATGGAAATGCCCCACAAGATCGCGCAAAGATCGGCACCGCGAAAACAGCAAGTCCGCCGCGACCAACTGGCGTGGATGTATACCCAGATGGTTCGCATCCGCGAGTTCGAAGAGTCCGTCAAACGCACATTCATCGAACATCCGGGTGTAATACGGGGACATTCTCATTTGGGCGATGGGGCTGAAGCCAGCATCGTTGGGGCGCTCTCCACCCGCCATCCTACGGATTTCGTGATGCCCAGTTACCGCTGCCACGGATACCCCATCGTTCTCGGAACTCCGCTGTGCAACATGATGGCGGAAGTGTTTGGCCGAAAGGACGGTTTGTGCCACGGTTTCGGTGGCTCCATGCATCTGGCCGATCCGGCGCGCTATTTTCCCGGTACTTCGGGAATGGTTGGGCAGAGCATTGCTCACGCCACGGGAGCCGCTCTTACGGCGCAGGTAAAGAACAGTGGCCAGATCGTCTACTGCTTCTTTGGTGACGGCGCTTCCAAGCAAGGCGCATTTTTCGAGTCACTCAATATGGCTGCCGTGTGGAAGCTGCCAATCGTCTACGTTCTCGAAAACAATCAATACCAGGCCTACACGCACTTCAGACTGGAGGATGCCAATGCCGCAGCCGGCGATCGGTTGTCAAAGAAAGCGGACGCCTTCAGCATGCCCGGCGCAACCGTTGATGGCACAGATCCGGTAGCCGTGCGCACAGTTATCGCCAAAGCAGCGAAGCGGGCGCGTGCCGGCCAGGGACCAAGTCTGGTCGAAACCAAGTTCTACCGGCTCAGCGCCCACGGCAATCTAATCACGGTTCCTCCCTTGCCGACGCAGTTTCCCGAGCACGAGGCGGTCGCGGTCTACGGAAACCGGAAAGAATTTGAGCAGTGGAAAGCCAAAGACCCGGTCAAAGGTTTTCGGGCACGCCTGCTGAAAGACGGCGCGCTCAGCGAAGCCGCAGCCAGGCGCATTGAGTCTGCCGCGCACGCCGAGGTGGAAGAAGCCGTGGAGTTCGCCCTGGCAAGCCCGCTGCCCGCGCCCGAAGAGGCGCTCGAATACGTTTACGCATAGGAGGAGAACCATGGCCAAGGAAATGATCTACGCGGATGCGATCGCCGCGGCCATTGTGGAGGAGATGCAGCGCGATCCAAACGTGGTCTTTTACGGCCAAAATATGGCCCTGACCGAGCGCGATCCCATGCTCCAGAAATTCGGCAAGGAGCGTGTCCGCGTCGCGCCGATTTCGGAAACGGCGGAGATCGGCATTGGCGTTGGCGCGGCATTGACCGGATTGCGCCCGATCGTCGAGTTGTGGATGAGCGAATTCATGCTGGTTGCCTTCGATCAGGTCATCAACGAAGCCCCTAGGCTACGCTACATGTCAGGCGGACAAGTGAGCGTGCCGATGGTGCTGAAAGCCGGCTACGGTTTTTGCGCGGGATGGGCGGGCCAGCACTCCAACTGCATTTATCACACCATGATGGGCATCCCCGGTCTGAAAGTTGTGGTGCCGTCGACTCCGGCCGATGCCAAGGGCCTGATGACCGCGGCCATTCGCGACGATAACCCGGTCGTATATCTTCATCCCTACATGCTCACGCTCGATAAAGGCGAAGTGCCCGACGGCGAATACGTCGTGCCCATTGGGCTTGCCGACATCAAGCGGACCGGGAGCGACGTGACCATCGTGGCCATCGGCTGGATGGTGAAGAAAGCCTTGGCAGCCGCGGAGCGATTGGCAGCCCAAAACATCAGCGCAGAAGTCATTGACCCAAGAGCGCTCGCGCCGCTCGACGTGGCGACCATTGTCAATTCCGTGAAAAAAACCGGCAAGGTCGTGCTGGTTGATCAGGCTCCGCGGCAGTCGTCCGCCGCCGCCGTGATCGCCGGCGAGATCGCGGAGCACGCGGTCGGATCGGTGAGCGCACTCAGAATGGTGACTGCTCTCGACGCTCCCATCCCCTACAGCGAGCCCCTGGAAAACTATGTTGTCCCCAATGAAGACAAAATTGTCGAGGCAGTCAGATCGGTCATGGCACAGGAAGCCGTGGCCGCGTGAGAATGTGCCATGCAGAGCCAGATTGATCTGCTCGCTTCCTACTGGACCATTTCCTGCGGCCTCCCTCACAGCGACAGAGAATACAGCCCTTTCGATTTCCGGGACCGCGTGGAATCTGCGGCCAGAGCCGGTTTCACGGGCTTTGGAATCTGGCACGCCGACCTTCTGCATGTCCTCAGGACTCGCACCCTTGACGAGATGAAGCAAATTCTCGACGACAATGGCATCCAGCACCTCGAGCTTGAGTTCCTAACCGACTGGTTCCTCGACGGCCCACGCAAGAAGCAGTCTGATATTTGCAAGGCGATGTTGCTCGATGCTGCCGAGGCTTTCGCGGCCCATCACGTGAAAGTCGGCGATTTCTATCAGGAAGCAGCGCCCATGCCACGACTGATCGAGGCCTTCGCCGAACTGTGCGGCGAGGCCGCAGAGCGCGGAACCAAAGTGGGGTTCGAACTGATGCCGTTCGCCATGATCCGGACTTTGGAGGATTCACTCCAGCTCGTGGAAGGCGCCGGCGCCAGCAATGGCGGCATTTGTTTCGATACCTGGCATATCGTGAAGCTCGCCATTCCTTACGCCGAACTGCGCCGCATTCCCGCGCAGTACATCATCAGCGTCGAACTGAACGACGGCACGTTGGAGTGTCCCTGGAGCCTGCACGAAGACACGGTAAACCACCGCCGGCTCTGTGGCGAAGGAGAATTCGACATAAAAGGCTTTATCGCCGCGTTGCAAGAGGCCGGATACCGCGGGCCATGGGGAGTCGAAGTGCTGTCAGAAGAGTTGCGAAAATGGCCGCTCGAGCGCCTGACCACTCGTGCTTTCAAAACGACATTGGCACAATTTGGCGATATTGCACTGCCTCAGCCGACTGATGCCCGGCGCTGAGTTCAGAGTCGACCGCCGAATTCCTGCAGTCCGCGAGGCGTGACCAGGCCCTTGCGGGCAGAAGGCGTGTCGCCGGTTGGAACAGTGTGTGTGCTCTGTTTTGCGGCATTGTTCGATCCACGATTTCCGCGATCGAGGATGACTCATTCACGGAAACATATTTGCCGCGATTTTCGAGCTGTTTGTGCGTGTGCCACAACTTCCCGGCAAGCCGACGTCGAACTCACCTTGAAGGGATGCTTAGAATGCGATACTTGCGCAGCAATTCGTAGAGCACAACCCCGGCCGCAGTTGCTACGTTGAGCGAAGTCTTTTTGCCCAGCATAGGAATGCGCACGTGCGTGTCCGCCATTTCCAGCAGTTCCGGCCTTAGTCCTTCGACCTCGTTCCCAAATGCAACGCAGACGGGAAAGTTGGGTTGCCACTCAAACAGATCCACCGAATGCGAGCTGGTTTCAATGGCGGCGATCGCGAATCCGCTGCGGCGCAATCCCTCGGCCGTTTTGACTGCGTCCCAGCTGTGTTCCCAGGGGACGACTTCCTCAGCGCCCAGGGCGGTCTTCGAAATGGCTTTCTTCGGCGGATGCGCAGTGATCCCACACAGACACACCTTCTCCAGGCATACCCCATCCGCTGCACGAAAGAAAGCGCCGACGTTGTACATGCTGCGCACATTGTCGAGCAGAACGGATGCCGGAAGGCGGAGACCTTCATACCCCGCTGCCAGCGAATCGATCGGATCAACGACACGGTCCCCGTTCAGCGGAACTTGAGCGTCGCGGAAGGAAAGCTTCAGATGGCTCATCGTTGGCCAGCCATCAACATATCATTCTGCCGCGTCAGCCATGCGGTGCGAGCCAATAGCCCGACTCAACCCGTGTATCGGTGCCTGCAATCTGAGCTCTTGAGGTGAGACCATCCCCATTCCGTCGCCATGAACCAGGCGGACCGTGCCAAAGAAGCTCTCGACGTGTCTCGCCGACCAGTGGCTTCCAGCGCCTCTTATTTCTCTGGATCGATCGCCTGATCGAGGTAAATCCAAAGGACACGTGAAAGAAATGTGAGCATGGGCACAAAGGGCAAGAAAAGCAAGACGGCCCAGATTCCGACCTTCTCCAAACCCCAATTCGTCAGCCTCCACAGGACCACCCCGAATGCGCAGATCAAAGCGACGCCCAAACCATAGCTGATGTACATGGCGCCCAGAAAGTATCCTGGCTCGCGATCGAAGTGCAGACCGCAGGTGGGACAGCGATCATTCATCTTGGGGAAGCCCCGGTAAATGGTAGAGCGGAAAATGGTGGCAGAGCGGCAGCGTGGACAAAGCTGGCGGAAAATGCTCGCTAAGGTGGATGGGCGGGAGCCAGACAAGAACCCATGATATTCGCGTTCGAAATCAAACCTTGAGTTTTCCACTCTGAGCTGCCGCAGGAGCGATCAGCCTAAACGCCAAGAAAATGAGCGCCCGTTCTTGGCTCTCTGGCTGGGCAGGGGCGGGAAGAAGTTGCAGCGCCCCACCGAGGAATCAAGACCCGTCAGCAGGTTCGAGCGGCAAACCGCGCGCCTGCCTCGTCGCGAGCGTCACGGTGCAGCGCCGTGGGCGCCGGTGTGCGCGTTCTGTGTCTCCAGCCCGAGCCGCGCTCCCCCGCTAGCGATGCCATTCCCCGAATTGGCTTGAGTTTCGGCGCCGGAATTCTGCGCCGCAGCGGAAACAGCCACGACCGGCGCGCCAGTCGCGAACCTACGCAAGGGCGCAATCTCGTGGCATTCTCCCCCGACCGGTATGGAGTTGTGCCCTTCGGTCGGAAACCGTGTGCCGGAATCGAAAGCCGATGGTGAACTGCGTACGAATCATACGTCCGGCTGATTTTGGGGGATCGAACAAGCCGGCCCCTGAAGCCGGGTTGAAAGATTCCGTCAGACCATCAATGAGGCTCTCAATGGCTCACTTTCGTTGCTCCTCGCCGCGGCGTGGTCTGGCAAAA
>JASHRE010000352.1 GCA_030037515.1 Candidatus Sulfotelmatobacter sp. | reverse complement strand
TGTTCGGCTATCTGAAAGGCGCATTCACGGGAGCAACCCAGAACAAGCGTGGTTTGTTCGAGGTTGCTGACGGCGGCACGATCTTTCTCGACGAAATCAGCGAGATGACGCTGGCTATGCAGGTGAAGTTGTTGCGCGTCTTGCAGGAGCGCACGGTTCGTCCTGTCGGCAGCACCAGTGAAATCTCGATCGACGTGCGCGTGATCGCGGCCACCAATCGCGAACTCGACAAACTAATCGCCGAGAACTTGTTCCGCGAAGATCTTTACTATCGCCTCAACGTCATCCCCATTCGTGTGCCTCCGCTGCGTGAGCGGCGCGAAGACATCCCCCTGCTGGTGAATCACTTTCTCAAGAAATACGCCAGTGCTGCTGGGCGCAGCATTCTGCGCGTTCACGCCGATTCTCTCATGACATTGTGTGACTACGAGTGGCCGGGCAACGTCCGGCAGCTGGAAAACACCGTCGAGCGTGCGGTCGCTTTGGAAACCAGCGAAGAACTGCACGTCGAGCTGCCGGCAGAGCGGCCTAAGGCGCGCGCTGCGGCTGCTTCAGCCGGTGGCGGTTTGCCCGCGATCGGCGGCGACCTCATGCTTCCTCAGGGCATGGACATGGAAAACTATGTCGCCGGCATCGAACGCTCGCTCTTGCAGAATGCACTGACCCAGAGCGGCGGCGTGCAGACCAAAGCCGCCGACGTGCTTGGAATTTCCTACCGCTCATTCCGCCATTTGATGAAGAAGTACGGGCTGTAGATTCGCGACCTCAGACCTCGGGCTTCGGCATAATGCACAAGCCTCGGTCGCCAGCTTCGCTTCGGGGAACGGCCCGAGCTCCCGGGCCCCGTCCCCGCTGACTCGGGTTCCGAAGCCCGCCGCCTGAGGTCTAGCTTTTCCTCAACTGCTGCTTCCATCCCAGCACTCTCGCTTTCGCTGCTTCGGCTTCCGCTTCCGCAATCATCCCTTTTTTCTGATAAAGCACCGACAGGCTGGTGTGCGCGAGCACGTCATCCGGATCGATTTCGGCGATCTGCCGCGCAACAGTAATCGCCTCATCGTAGCGTTGTAGATCCTGCAGAACTCGCGCCAGCCCATGCATGGCTTCCGTGAATGTCGGATCGGCAGCGATCGATTCGCGATAAGCGTCTACCGCTCTTTCGGTTTGCCCTTCGGCCATCAGATCGAGCGCGGCGTAATAAAAGTCTTCGGCTTTTTGTCTAGCGTCGTTTTGAAGATTGCTCTCGTCGGGCATGCTGCGGGGTCAAGGCAGAATCGGATTCTAGCATGACCTCTGGCGCAGATCTGAACCAGGGAGCCCAAAGATGTTTTCCCTCGTGCGCCTTCGTGCCCTCTGTGGTTATGATGTCGCTATGCATTCACGCCTCCGTTTTCTCTGGAATGCGACCAGAGGCCATCGCTTCACCCCTTGGCGCAGTCCATATTTGCTCTGGAGGATCGAAACCTACACTGGGGTCAAAATGACACAGATCGGCTTTCTGGAATTCTGGGAATTCATGTGGCGCGAGCGGAGCAGCTTGTGGCGCTTTCTCCGCTGGACGGCCGAAATGGAACGTTACGTCCATCCCAAGCCCAAGAATTCCTAAAGGCAGTTCTCGGTTGTCGGTTTGCTGAGCTTCGCGTTTTGTTGCGCAAACCGAAAGCGGCGCAACATGCCCGCAAACCGCAGGTCGGGAATCTGATCTCAACGGTAGGGTACAGAGAAGCGACAACTGAGAACCCGCTTATGCGTTTTTCCCCGCGGCCGCGGCATCGCCCAATACAATACTCACTTCTGTCCCTTTATTCGCCCCGATGATCTGCGTGGCCGGCGCGCGGTTGGCGGCGATCTCCAGATAACCCATGCTGCCGAGAATACCGAAGACTTGTCCCGGCGCACCCTCTGCATACGACGTTCGAATCTCCGTGACTTCCTTGCTTCCAACAACGATTTTGAATGTGCCCGGCTTCTCCGAAAAAAGTGCGGGTACGTCTTGCGGAGTCACATTAGTGATAAGGTTCCCGAAGCGATCGACCTTCAGCACCACGCCGCGAATTCGGTTGACTCCGGCCGGCTTTGGACGCGGCGCGGCAAAGCGGACGTAATCTTCAATCTCGTCTCCGAACTTGTGGGAGTCGACCTGCTTGGCGAGATATGCCGCCACCGGCGCGAATACGTCGCGTCCGTGAAAAGTGTTGCTGACCGGTTGGCGAAAATAATGGTCGGACGTAACATGCCGTACGTGGATACGTTCTTCCTTCCCGTAGACCACCGAGAGCACGCCATTGTCGGGCGCAACAAAATGATACCCATCGCTTGAGGCGATAATCGGGCGTCGCGTGGTGCCCACTCCCGGATCGACAACCACAACGTGCACGGTCCCGGTCGGAAAGTATGAGTAGGCTTGCGAAATGGCGATGGCGCCATCAAGCACGTCAAATGCCTGCACCGCGTGCGAAATGTCAACGATAGCGGCCTCGGGCACGATTTCTAGAATGACTCCCTTCATCGCGCCGACAAAATGATCGTTGAGCCCAAAGTCAGTGGTGAGAGTGATAACCGGTCGGTGCGCCAACGTTCCCTCGCTGATCAAAAAGTGGATAACCCAGGTTATAAGAGACGAGATATTCCCTGATATCGCGAAGGTAATGCCTAGCGGGCAGGCGGGTCAAGGCACGAGGGTAACGGGCGAGCGCACTCGTGTATTTAGGTACACTTGAGCGTCCGCGTTGGCCGAAATTTTGCCGAGGCGGCGGATTTAGTTGCTAGGCATCATCCCGGTGGACAGATTCCATGGAGAATGCGGGCAAGCATACCGCGATATATTCCGCTCCTTCGGCCGCCGGAGTGGA
>JASHRE010000351.1 GCA_030037515.1 Candidatus Sulfotelmatobacter sp. | reverse complement strand
CCAACTTATCTCAACCTTCTCCTCCTCCACGTCTGCCGAAGTACCAACACGCGCAAGCGTCCGCCGCGAGCGGCTTTGTCCAAATCCCGATTTCAAATTCCCTGGTCGAACTTGCCGGTCAAATCCGAACTCACCCACGAGACGACCACGATTCCAATGTCGGAAGGGATCAATCCAATGATCCAATCGCAGTCATTGCGACTGCATGCGTGCTAACATCCACTCATCCGGCTCGCGCTCCGGCATGAGCCGCGCGGAGGTCAAGATGTGTCCAACCACACGGCGTAGTTTCCTCAAAACAGGTTTGGCCGCTGGAGCCATGGCGACCGCAGGAATTCTTCCGCTGGCCGCCGCCAAGCGCACCGCGACCAATACCGTCGTGCTTGGCCGCTCAAAAATGGAGGTGACCAGGCTGGCTTTCGGAACCGGGACGAACGGCGGTGAAGTGCAGGCCGCGCTGGGTCAGCAGGAGTTCACGCGGCTAGTCCGCTATGCCTACGACTGCGGCATCCGCTTCTTTGAGACGGCTGAGGCCTACCAGACGCCGGGAATGCTGGGAGAGGCGCTGAAAGGCTTGCCGCGCGACAGCTATCAACTGATGAGCAAGGTGACCACCTTCCACCAGGGTATTGACCCTCAGGCCAAGTTCGACGAACTGCGCCGCACCTCGCAGACTGAGTACTTTGACATCATGCTGCTGCATTGGCAGCATACGGCCGACTGGCCAGAGACCACGAAACGCTGGCAGGACGGCATCCTTGAGGCGCAACAGAGAAAGATCATCCGCACGCATGGCGCCTCCGTGCACGGTCTGCCGGCGCTGCGGCAGATGCCGGGCACAAGCTGGCTCGACGTCGGACTGATCCGCATCAACCACAACGGCGCGCGCATGGACGGACCGACGTATGAGGATACCAACCACCCAGACAACGTGAGCGAAGTGGTCGATCACATCCACCAGTTGAAGAAGGAAGGACTGGGTGTGATCGGCATGAAGCTCTGCGGTGGCGGTCAGTTCGAACATAGTCATGACGATCGTGTGAAAGCAATGAAGTTCGCTTTCCAGAACGCGGGAGTGGATTGCGCCACGGTTGGCTTCAAGAACACGCAGGAGATCGACGAGGCGATCACCAACTTAAATCTGGCTCTTGCGTGAGCTGTCGC
This sequence comes from Candidatus Sulfotelmatobacter sp., assembly GCA_030037515.1. Lineage (GTDB taxonomy): Bacteria > Acidobacteriota > Terriglobia > Terriglobales > Acidobacteriaceae > Sulfotelmatobacter. The sequence goes on along the minus strand of JASHRE010000351.1, from coordinate 11,818 downwards.
GACGTCTATGCATAGGCGCATCGTTGGCGAAAAGTCTTAGAATCCTACCGACAAGCGCGTCGGCGACGAGCATTCGCGTGGAACGAACCTGTGTCCCGCCGGGGCGTTTGCGGTAGGGGGATCCTATAAAACGGGATGGCAAGAGAAATATTTCCCCCTCGCCTCGTTGCGTACGGCAGCCTGTCCGAGTGCAATACTTTATGCAGCGCTGAGTAGCAACGAGTCCAACTCCAGTGGGTGGTCCCAAGCCCGTCTCATGAAGCGGTGATGCCGACGCCCTTTCAGTTTCCGAAGCTGCGCAGGTTCGAAGTGTTGGCTGAAACTGAGTTGCCAACCATAATCCTATTTAGAGACTCGAGGCCTATTGTTGGGTTATCCGAGGGGGCATAGGATTCGAACCGAAACTTGGCCGACGAACTGGCACACCAATGCCAACCCTATCCAGATACTCTCCCTCGGACCCGAGCATCGTAAGAACCGATTGGCCACCACCGGGCTGTAAAGGACCGGAAATCGCCCTTCGCTGACGGCGCACAAGCTGCTTGCGCTTGTTGATTCGCGTCGAAACTTGCTCCTTTCTCCTTTCTTTCAAACTGTCAGAATAACAGCGGCGATTTTGCAGGCCGGCGTGAGTCGAGCCATCTCCGGCTCCACGCCTTTGCCTAACAATCTCGCGTAGAAATCCTGGAATGGCCCACACAACGAGCCGCGGGGGTCGCTGCACTGTTGAAGATCTCTTTCATCTGATGGTTGTAATTTTTATTCAAGCCACGCATCGGGATCGAGTACTTCCAAATTGCCGGTGCGATGCGCAGCCGGCAGTACAATTCGATCTTGCGCGTGTCCGATGAGGAGCGGCAGTAGAAGCAGAATTGGGGTCCACGGGTGCCTCATCCGAATCACATCTCCACAAGCAAGGGTAGCTCGGTCTTGTGCTGGTGTGAAATCCCTCACTCTGCCGGTCACTGGGGACTTGAGGGTGATGGCGCTTTGGGTTCTGATGTCACCGGCCTGGAGCACTCTCCGGGCAGAAGCTTCCAAGAGGTGACGTGGACCGGCCGACCCTGATTACAATGGGCATCGTGTGGATAGCCGATTCCTTCGAACCAAATGTGAGTATAGAGACCGGGCTTACTATCCCCGGCAAAGTTGAGATCCCAATAACGACGCTGCTTAATGTCGTGCAACACATAGCATCCTTCTTGGCTGGCGGGACGAACACACCCTCTTCCCTGTGCGTGTTCAGTTTGCGAAGGTGTGCTGCTGGGTTGCTGACTCAAACCGGCACTGGACGCCAACAGTATGATGGCCGAAGTGAGTAATCGAATGTTCATGTCGTGCCTCCGGCTCGTTGATTCCACTCGGTCGACAGGTCGACATTCCTTGTCCCAAACAGATATTCATTTGGGAACATGAACGGCGACGGACACAACGAGAGAGCCCGTCGCAGCTTGCTCAGGGCAGAAGGCAGAGTCTGCACAGCAGAAAGCCGCAACTGTCAACGAGCTTGGCACAAACCTTATCGTACTTCAGTAGGGTGAGTGCCTGAGTTTAACTTGAGTTTGACTTAATGGCGATGGGATGAATCGCGGGCCCTAATCCTAATCCCGACCCATACCAGTTCCCGGCTGAAAGCATTTGTCCGCATTTGTAAGCACTGCATTGATCCCCAAAAGGGCGAAGGAAAAGCGCACGCTCGTGCTATCGCATGTTCTGAACGGCTGACAGAAACAGATGCCCGCCATGGGCTAAACCGATTCACGTGAAAAAGTCACCAGTTGCTTCCAACAGGCGGTACCATCACATCGGAATTCCCACCACCGAACACCGTGCAACTGCGTCAGTAGTGAATTGAGGCGTTCGAGGTCCTCGCCGAGTCCTTCGGTACCAAGTCCCAGGTTGCTTTTACACAAATGATCCTCTGGGTTTGCGTGACCGGGAACAGGTCGGAGGAGATCCGCCTTTCGCGCTTATCGTGCATGTTGTACACGTATTTGTGAAGAGACTACTCGTATCGAAGCGCCACCATGGGATCTACTTTTGTCGCGCGGTGCGCAGGGACATAACAGGCCGCAAGCGCAACGCTGAGCAGAATGATGGTGACAGAAGCGAAGGTCAGTGGATCCGTTGCCGAAACACTATAAAGCAAGCTCGACATGAGGCGCGTCAGCAAGAACGCCGCAATTACGCCTATACCCAAGCCAAACGAAGCAAGTTTCGTGCCTTGCCCCAAGATCAGCCGCAACACGTCGGCTCGTCCCGCGCCGAGTGCGATGCGAATTCCAATTTCACGTGTGCGCTGCGACGCCGAATATGAGATCACGCCAAAAATCCCGACCGCAGCGAGAACCAGGGCAATCGCGCTGAATGAACCCAGCAGGAAAGTGCGAAACCGTTCTTGTGAAATCGATTGGCCGAGCGCATCGCTCAAAGGTTCGATATCCGTTACGGGTAGGTTCTTATCAATGGAACGCACAGCCTGGCGAATGCCGGCGGCCACGCTCGCTGTGCTCAACGAGCTTCGAACAACCACCTCACCTCCATAAAGAGGTGCCTGAGCGAAGGGCACATACATCATGGGTCCGGGTTTCCGGGCGAGCGCCACATCCCGTACGTCTCCGACAATACCGACGATTTCTCGCGCCACACTGCTGTTCGGTGGAAACCCAAATCTCATTTGCCTTCCCAACGGATCCTGGTTTGGGAAATAGCGCCGCGCCAGCGTCTCGCTGATAATCGCCACTTTCGGACTGGACGGCGAATCATCGTCGGAGAAAAAACGGCCCTGAAGCAACGGGATTCGCATCATCCGAAAATAATCGGGGCTCACGGTCGCGTAGTCGGCGGTCGGCGATTTGCCAGGAGGGAGCGGAGCGTTTCCTACGATGCTGAACGGAAAGGTGGCTTCACCTTGGCGGTCCATCGGCAGCGGAGCGGCCAGAGCGGAATCTCGCAAGCCCGGCTGCGTATGGAGACGCGCAAGCAAATCGTTAGAGAAAGCCGTCCATTGCTGCGGCGTTGCATATTGGAACTGCGGCAGCGAAACCTCAGCTTCTATCACGTTCGTTGGATCGAAACCTGGATTGACCGAGGTGACCAGCGCAAAGCTGTGGATGAGCAGGCCACCTGCGACCAAGAGCACCGTGGCCAGCGAGATTTCCGCAATGGCCAAAAGACTCCGCACATATTGGCCGTCACGCTGCCCAGTGCGTCCGCCTTCGTTGATGTTCGCCTGAAAGTTGGACGGAGTTGCGAGGAGCGCAGGCGCCAGCCCAAACACCAGAGCGGCAGCAACAGACAACAATAGCGCAAAGGCCAGGACCGAGCCTCCAATATGAATCGAGCCGATCTGGTTAACGGCGGACGGCAAGAAAGGCCGGAGAGTCCAGACGCCACAGGCTGCAAACAGCACACCGGCAAAACCGCCGAGCAACCCCAGCAAAGCGCTCTCTGTCAGCACCTGCCGGACAATGCGGGCATGCCCCGCACCAAGCGCGATTCGCACAGCAATTTCTCTTCCGCGAGAAGTGGCGCGCGAAAGAAGCAAGTTCGCAATATTGGCGCAGGCGATTAATAGCACCAGCCCAACAGCGCCTAGGAGAATCAGGAGCGGGGATTTCAGATTGCCTACGACAAACTGCCGATAAGGCTCAATACGGATCGTCAATCCCGAGTCTTCTTCGGGAAACTCCTTCGCCAGGCGCGCACCGAGGGTGTTCATTTCGGCCTGAGCTTCCGCCACAGAAACGCCGGGCTTAAGCCGGCCGATCCCGGCTAGCACACGTGAGCCGGGCTGAAACAATCGAGGTCCAAACAACGGGTCTTGGGCAATCGAAATCCACACGTCTTGACGGGGACCGCCGTCAGGATAGTGAAAGCTGGCCGGAAGTATTCCGACAACCGTGAAAGGACGCATGTCCAGAGTGATGGACTGGCCGAGGAGAGCCGGATCGGAACCGAAGCGGCCGCGCCAGAGATTTTCGCTCACAACCGCAACGGGCGCGGCGCCTTGCTTGCCGTCCTCGGGAAGCAAGGTGCGGCCCGCCAGTGGCTTTGCACTTAGCAAAGCAAATATCTCCGGGGTCACGTCTGCGGTGTTCACGATAGAAGGCTCGCCTGCTCGGGTCAGTGTGAGATCGTGAAAGGAATTTCCTGCGATCTTGCTGAACACGTGGTTCTGCTCGCGGCACTGGGTGAAGTCTCTGTACGAAATACCCGATAGCGCGTCTCGCTGATTCAGCGGGACATCGAACATGAGAACGAGTTGATCGGGATCGGGATACGAAAAGTTTTGCAAGAGCACCGCGTTTACTATGCTGAAAATGGCGGCGTTCGCTCCGATGCCGAGCGCGAGCGTGAAAACGGCGATGGTGGTGAATCCCGGATTCTTGCGCAACTGCCGCAGAGCATAGCGAAGGTCCTGTGCGAGGCCGGTCATCTCAGGTTTTTCCTCCTGCTGGCATCGCGGGTGCCACTGGCCCCGCAGGCGCGCACTTCCGCAACCCTCACCTGTAGCATGCATGACTCTTGCCAATCCAAGCCAAAACGTAACTGTTTGAGGGAAAAGGCCAACAGAGTTATCCCTATCAAACCAATGAGTCTAGAACGTGTCCGGCTGTGGCATGGGATGTTCGGATCCGAACAAGCCGGCCTTCTCGGCTGCAGAATCTGTGGTACGGAATCGAAACCACGGCGGCGCTGATGCTCATGGAATAAGGCCGCCGATCGCCGAACTGAAGGCCGTGTGATCAATAGGTTCTTTGAAGCGTGCTTGCGGGCGCTGGCACAGTACAGACGTGATGAGGCATTTATCCCGCCATTCTGGGAAAAACGCGGACCAAGGCCAACGAGAATCTTTCACCCAATGGTCGTTGAGGGCGAATCAGTAGCGGTCAATTTCACTGCCCGCCGTCGTGAGAATCGAACGCAGCAGTCCCAGACGAACCTCATCCTGGCCTCTTGGCAACGCGTCAATTGCATCGGTCAGTCTGTCGGTGAGATGAGTGCGCAACGGGAATTTATGAGCAGAAGAAAGTCCATAATTTAAGCACCTTAGGGGAATGTCTAGTGGGATTTGCACAACAGCTTGTGATCCAGATCACAGACCGTGGAGCACGTCGTCACTAAGGTGCAACAGGCGTCTCTGACAGGTGACCTATGCCCACCACCCCCCCAACCGCGCGTGTCCTTAATTCCAAGCTTGAATCCAAGATCATGAGCGCAGCCGAAGCCGCTGCGTTGATTCGGTCTGGCGACCAGATCGGCATGAGCGGATTCACCGGCTCCGGATATCCCAAGGCGGTGCCGATCGAACTTGCGCACCGCATCGCCGAAGCGCACTTCCGCGGACAGAAGTTTCAGGTCAGCGTGTTTACCGGAGCTTCGACCGGCCCGGAACTCGACGGCGCGCTGGCTATGTCCGGAGGCATTCATCTTCGGCTGCCGTACCAGTCCGATCCCGAGACACGCAAGCGCATCAATGCCGGCGAGATGGAGTACATGGATGTTCATCTCAGCCATGTTGCGCAGTTCGTGGAATACGGGTTTCTGGGCAAGCTGGATGTCGCGTTGATTGAAGTTACGGCGATGCTCGAGGATGGCCGGCTGGTTCCGAGCTCTTCGATCGGCAACAACAAAACGTGGATCGATCAGGCTGAGCGCGTCATTCTGGAAGTCAATTCCTGGCAGCCGATGGCGCTTGAAGGCATGCACGATATTTATTATGGACTCCAACCACCGCCGAATCGCGTGCCCATTCCACTCACCAAGACCGGGCAGCGCATAGGCTCGCCGTATTTGAAAGTTGATCCGGAGAAAGTTGTTGCGATCATTCTGACCGATTCTCCCGATCGCAACAGTCCGTTCAAGCCGCCGGACGAGGCGTCGAAAAAAATTGCCGGCCACATACTCGACTTTCTCGGCTGGGAGGTGAAGAAGGGCCGCATGCCGGCCAACCTGCTCCCGCTGCAATCAGGCGTGGGAAACATCGCGAATGCGGTGCTGTTCGGGCTGGAGGAGGGTCCGTTTGAGAACCTGACTTCCTACACGGAAGTGATTCAGGACGGCATGATTCGCCTCCTGAAATCGGGCAAGCTGACCTGCGCCTCGGCGACCGCGTTTTCGCTGAGTCCCGAGATGCTGAACGAAGTGAATGCCGATATGGCGACGTATCGCGAAAAGATCGTGCTGCGACCGCAGGAGATTTCGAACAATCCAGGAATTATCCGCCGGCTGGGCGTGATCGCTATGAACGGCATGATTGAAGCTGACATCTACGGCAACGTCAATTCCACACACGTGATGGGCACGGCCATTCAGAACGGGATCGGCGGCTCCGGCGACTTTGCCCGCAACGGATATCTGTCGATCTTCATGGCCCCTTCATGCGCGAAGAAGGGAACGATTTCGACAATCGTGCCCATGGCATCGCACATCGATCACACCGAGCACGACGTGCAAGTGATCGTGACCGAGCAGGGATTGGCCGACCTGCGTGGACTTTCGCCGCGGCAGCGCGCGCATCTGATCATTGAGAAATGTGCGAATCCCGACTATAAGCCCTTGCTGCTTGACTATCTGTCGCGGGCGGAGCGGCTGTCATACGGAAAACACACGCCGCATCTGCTCACGGAATCGCTAGCCTGGCACAATCGGTATCTACGCACTGGAAACATGCGTCCGAAGGAAGAGAACTGAGGCGCCGGCAGCTGTGTCGTCCTGAGCCGAGCCGTGTTTCGGGCGGAGCGAAGGAGCTACCGCGCTACAGGATTGTCTGCACGGCGAGATCCCTCGCGGCCGCACTGAGATTCGGGCGTCTAGTCCAGTAACTCCCCCTGTGCGGCCGCCTAGCACATTAATTGCGCCGTTCAATCCATTTAGTTCTTTCTGAATTCTGTCCTGCTCGGACCTCAACAACTGCAAAACATCCATGTAGTTGCTCCGCAGGTGACTTGTACGAATGGATGGAGTGCAACACTACCTGGCGACTTGGTCGCAGATGGCGCTAATTGGCGGGCGTGTGAACAGCCGACAACGAAAAAGGCTTCGGTCAAAGTCATCCAGCCGAAGCCATTGGGAATGGGTATCCTGTCTGTCAGTTTTTACCGAAGAACTCTTGCTTCTGCTCTGTGCAAGCGGGGGCGCCAGGCTCGGATGCTAAATGAATAACATCAGAGCGCCACGCGCTAAGAACCTTCGCCCTTAACAAAGGCGATCAAGTCACCTTGCGTCGCCGCGACACTTCGCATGAGTCGCGGGTCGCTGCACTCTTGAGGATCTCTTTCATCTGATGGTTGTGATTTTTATTCAAGCCACGTACCCGCTGCGGTTTCTTGGAACGGTGCAGTTGTACGCCTACATGACGATATTGCGAGCTGACGGTCGAGCTAACTAAGGGCAGGGCGGTTTTGCAGGTGGACGAGAAAGCGGTCAAGTTGGCCAACCAGCTTTCGAGCGCAGCCCCAAACAAAGGCGAGATGGCGCGCTTCTGACCGATTAAGGACTCTGGTTGTCGCTGACCAGCTTTCCACAACACTCCGGAGATCGAGGCAAATTGGAACGGTCCCAGCCTCCCCCGAGCGCTTCTATCAGCAGCACCGCGCTCGCCATCCGTCGGCCCAAAATATTTACGGCGGTTACTTCGTCTGATAGAGCCGCATTTTGGGCGGTAATGACCTCAAGATAGCTGGTGACACCGCCTTCGTATCTTGTGTTGGAGAGAGCAAGCGACCGCTCTGCAGCTTGCACAGCTTTAGCCTGAACTCCCGCCTCTTCTTCCAAGATTCGCAAAGCCGCCAGGTTGTCTTCCACCTGCTGAAAGGCACCGAGAACTGTCTGGCGGTAAGAGGCCACACTGGAATCGAAGGCAGACTTGGCCTGGTCGTTCAGTGCACGTCGCCGGCCCACGTCAAACACGGTGACAGCGGCAGAAGCACCAACGGCCCAGATAATGCTGGGACCCTGGATAAGGGTTGTGATGCTTTTGCTGTCGAACCCCCCCGAGGCAACGAGATTCACCACAGGGTAATAGGCAAGCTTCGCCAGCCCAACCTGCGCGTTCGCTGATGCAACCAAGCGTTCGGAAGCGGCGATGTCGGGACGTCGTTCCAACAACTCTGACGGCACACCTACAGGAATCGGAGGCGGAGGCGCACTCAGAGGCAGCGGTGGGAGTGTGAACTCCGCCGGGGGGGTTCCAGCTAGCACCGCGACCGCATGCTCGTATTGGGCACGCGCCACGCCCACGTCAACAAGTTGTGCGCGCGTAGTTTCTAATATCGTCCGCGCCTGCTCCACGTCCACCTCAGAAGCAACCCCACCCTGATATCGGTCCTCATTCAGTTGCAGCGCTTGTTCGTACTGCGCAACTGTATCGCGAAGGATCTTCTCTTCGGCATCCAGGCTGCGCGCCCCGAAGTAATCCACCGCAAGATCTGCATGCATCGTCAAGTTCACGACGGCCAGATCGGCGGCGCTGGCTTGCGCTTGCTCGCGATAGAGTTCGACATTACGGCTCACTCGCCCCCATGCGTTCGTCTGGTAAGAAAGATCTACAGGAACAGTAAAATCGTTGACGGTTGCGCCTCGAAGGGAGGTTAACGCACTGTTGCTTGAAAATCTCTCGCGAGTGGCCGCCGGCGACGCTGTGATCGTCGGATAGTAATCGGCCCTGGCGTAGCGAAGGGCGGCGCGGGCCTCCTGATATTGAGCAACTGCTGCCTTCAGGTTCTGGTTGGAGACGTTGACTTGCTGTTCCAAAGCATTGAGTTGAGGATCTTGAAAAATTTCCCACCAGTTGCCGCCCAGATTTTGATCGCCTGGCTGCGCGGTCTTCCAACTTCCCATTTCTTTGTATGCAGGGGGAGTAGGAACGGAAGGTGGATGATATTTCGGTCCAACGGCACAGCTGGTTAGTGAAAACAGAGCCGCCAGAAGCCCAAACGTGCCCCAACGCTCGTGCTGGATCAAAACGCCTAAAATTGTCGTTGGCGAATGCGTCACTGTGGGTTATCTCCTGGCAGTTTGGCATCGACGACCCGAACTGCCTCACCATTCACCAACGAGTCCGAAGGATTAACGATCACCTGGTCCGAATCATTCAAGCCAGCAACGATTTCAATTTCATTGCCAAAGTCATGCCCAGGCGTCACGTTCTTGAGCACGGCTTTGCCGTCCTCGACGACACCGACCTGCAAGTTTCGCGTGCGAAACAAGAGCGTGTTCGATGGAATGATGTAAGTAGGATTCTGCGAAGGAACCTTCAGATGTACCTCCGCATAAGAACCCGTAAACAAGGTGCTAGTGGGATTGGGAACATCGACCTCGACTAGCAATGTACGCGTGCTGGCGTTGATGGCATCGGCCGTGCGAATCAGCTTTCCGGGGAATCGTCGCCCCGGGAACTCGGCCAAGACAATGTCTGTCTCCGTCCGTCCGGGTTTCACGCCTTGTGAATATTCCTCCGGCACATTCACGTAAACGCGCAAAATATCCGTCTGCGCGATGTGAAACATATCGGTCTTGGGTGCGGTATTGCTGCCGGAATTGATGAGATCACCAATATCGGTATTGCGCGCCGTAATTACTCCATCGAAGGGTGCATATATGTTTTCGAAGGAGACCAGGGTTGCGTAGCGCTGAACGCTAGCTTGGTCCGCCTCGAAGGTTGCCTTGTCTGCGTTGTAGGCTCCGATTGCGTTGTCGCGGTCCTGTTGCGGAACGGCGTGTTTGGCGAACAGGCTTATGTAGCGTTCTCGCGTGATCTGCGCCAACTCCAGATTGGCTTGAGCCGTGGCAAGAGTGCTCTTGGCTTGCGCCAACTGCTGATCCACCTCGGGAGAGCTAATCACCGCGAGGAGTTGTCCTGCCTTGACGTGCGCCCCGATATCGAAATACCACTTCTTCAAGTAGCCATCGGTGCGCGCGTAAATGGGCGATGAGATGAACGGCTGCACATTACCCGGCAGAATCAACTCTTCTACGGGTGCGCCACGCTTCGGGACAACCACGGAAACCGAAGGCGCAGAAGTTTGTGCGACCGCATTGCGCAATTTCGCTTCATCCTGCAGGCGCGACAAGATTCCGAAAGCCAGTACACTACCTGCAATCACCAAAACGAAAAATGCGATCAGCCAGCGTTTGCGCGAAGAACTATCCGATGACAGCGCTTTTGAGTCTCTTGTTGCCGGGATATTGATTTGCTCAGGAGTCTCGCTTTCGTCCATATTCCTTACCACCATTCCTAGCCGGCAGATTGTGCCGGCGCGGTATTAGTTCCGACGCGCCGTTCGTGCAGCAAGCTAAAAAAAGTCGGAACGAAAAAAAGCGTGGAAACCGTCGCAAAGATCAGTCCACCAATTACGGCACGTCCCAGCGGCGCGTTTTGCTCGCCGCCGTCGCCCAACCCCAAAGCCATCGGAATCATGCCAATGATCATGGCCAGCGCGGTCATCAGAACCGGACGAAATCGGGTGAAGCCTGCCTGCAGAGCAGCAGCAACCGCATCTTTCCCCTCTGCCATTTGTTCGGTGGCAAAGCTAACCACCAGAATGCTATTCGCCGTGGCGACCCCCATACACATGATGGTTCCCATCAGCGCAGGTACGCTGAGCGTGGTGTGCGTAATGAAGAGGAACCAGCAGATTCCCGCCAACGCCGCCGGCAACGCAGAGATCATGATGAACGGATCAAGCCAGGACTGAAAGTTCACCACGATCAGGAGGTAATCGAGCAAAATTGCAAACACCAATCCGGTAAGAAGCCCTGCGTACGACGAGCGCATGGTTTGTACCTGCCCTCGAACAATGACTTCAGAGCCACGTGGCAACTGACTGCGATGGGCATCGATGATCTTGTTGATATCGCGGGCAACTCCGCCCAGATCGCGTCCCGAGTTTGTCCCGAAAATATCGATCACTGGCCGAATGTTGTAATGAGAAACCACCGCCATGCCAGCCGCTCGATTGACGGATACTAGACTTGCCATTAGCGATGGAGCGGCGGAGACGTTTGTTCCGGTTACCGGGATGTTGACCAAATCTTGGAGGGTATCCGCGTGGTATTGCGGTGTTTGGCTTTCGATGTTGTAACTGACTCCGGTTTTGGGGTCGACCCAGAAAGTGGGTGAGGTTTGAAAGCTGCCGCTAAGAGAGATCAGCAAGTTCTGCGCGATGTCGCGTGCAGAAAAACCAAGTTCTTGGGATTTGGTGCGCTCGATTCTCAAGTTCAGATAAGGTTCGTTGAACGGCTGCTGAATGCGCATATCGGCCGTGCCCGGGACCGCGCGGATCTCACGGAGAATTTCGTTTGCCCAGGCGTGGTTGCCCTCAAGATCCGCGCCAATGACCTGAATGTCGATGGGGGCGGGCAATCCGAAGTTAAGAATTTGGGTCACGATGTCTGCGGGAAGAAAAGCGAAAGAGACTCCCGGAAATTGCATGGGCAAGGTAAGGCGGAGCCGGTTGACGTAGTCTGCGGTCGGATGGTGCTTTGGCGTCAGCGTCACAAAAACATCCGCATCCGACGTTCCGACCGGGGCCGAATTCGTATAGGAGAGATTGATGCCGCTGTACGGCAAACCAATGTTATCGATAATGCTCGACACTTCGGATGCCGGAATTTGCTGGCGAATCGAATTCTCAACCAGGTCACATAAAAACGCGGTGTTTTCGATGCGCATCCCGGTTGGGCCGCGAAGATGCATTTTGAAGCTTCCCGCATCGATGCTGGGGAAAAAGTCCTGACCCAGCCACGGAATCAACAGCGCCAACGACCCCACGCACGCGGCAAAAAAACCAACCAAAAACACACGCCGGTGATG
>JASHRE010000350.1 GCA_030037515.1 Candidatus Sulfotelmatobacter sp. | reverse complement strand
CCTCCCGTCAGTGCGCGGTCAAGTGTTCTCGACAGAACCTTGACCCCGCCGACGTTGTTACGGTTGGCGCGATTTTGCCAATGGTGACCGTACGGAGAGCCTCGCGAAGCACTTTTCTAAGCCGGACGGCGATTTACAGGATTAGACTATCGGTAGTGAGTCGGAGCCATCCGCGCACCTGTTAAGGGTGAGAATATGCCGCCCTCGCTTTACCGCTCAATCGCCAAGAAATTGCTCGGCATTATTTCCTGCGTCCTCTCCCTTGGGCTGGCAACGCCAGCTCTGGCGCAGCGCGCCATCGCCCGGCCCGCTGGAGGAGGGGTTCGCACACCAGCCCCACCGATTTCCCACATTTCGACTTCTCCGGCGCCCATGGTTCACGCACCGTTTCCTACTGCTCGAAGCTCGATGATCTCGTCTAGAGGAGTCGCACTCGGCAGGGCTCGGGTTCGCCCACCTTTCCGGCCTCCCATTCGCCCGTTTCCGCTGGTGTTGGTCGTTTACGCGCCAACGGCTTTTCTGGGCGCTCCATTTTGGGGATTGAACTCCTGCTGGTGGGGCAGCTGCGACCTGTTCTGGCCCTGGACGTTCGGTTACACCACGTTCTCTCCCGCGCCCACAAACTACGTCTCCCAGGTATACCAGACTCCCGCATATATCTACGGCGAGGAGAGACCAGACCTGCCGCAGCTCTTCCTCAAAGACGGCACGATTCTCAACGTGACCGATTACTGGCTCGTCGATGACCAGCTTCACTTCACGATGATTGACGAGGATGGCGGCAAAGCAGCGGAACATGTGATTCCTTTCGACGCACTGGATTTCGAAAGAACCGTTGCTGTAAACACGGGAAGAGGTTTCCGCTTCGTGCTACGCGACGAACCATTTGAGCAATACGTGCGGGACCACCCCGAAGGTTCGCCACCCGTCATCACGCCTCCTCATGAGTAAAGTTTGAAGAGTAACAGGGCCCGGTAAGTCGTGCTTGAGAGAAATCCGTGTCACCAGCGATCTTGCGGCGGTCAGGATCACGTTTTTCTCGCCCACACCTGAGTCACGCGAGCCAGCATCAGAAGGATGGATTCATCCTGGGCAATTTTCCGCATTTCTTCGCAGATTACGTTGAGTTCCGCCGAAGTCGACGCCTGTGCGGCCAGAATCGCCGGCGCGGCTTCTCTCAGCGTCAGCTCCCAAAATCGCTTCTCCTCACCGCGTAACAGGGCGACTTGGTTCACTTTTACCTCCGGCTGACTGAAGCCCATCTCACGAAATAGCCGGGGCAGCTTGAGACCGATGTGCGCATCGAGGGCATGGCTGCGATTCACCGTCCCGCTGATTTCGACGAGCCGCTTGTAGGCCTGTGTCGGAGGTTCCGTGAAGATGCCACCGTCGTCGTGATCTTCGCAGACCAGGATTCCACCGCGTTTTAAAAGGGAACTCATTTCCGCCAACGCCTTCAGAGGATCATCGAGATGGCATAACAGGAATCGAGAGTAAACAAGATCAAAACCATCCCGCGGCAAGCCGGTTTCGTAAGCACTGCCTTCGTGGAAAGAAAGATTTGTGATGCCGGCTTCGGCCCCGCTTTTTTCGGCGATGCGCAGCTGCTCGGTACTGGAATCGACGCCCGCCACAGATCCGCCAGGGCTGACCTGGGCTGACACCCATCGAGCGGTGAGACCGATGCCACAACCGATCTCTGCCACACGCAGCCCTGAGCACAGTCCGGCGGCGGACAACAAATGACGGGTCGCGGGACCAAAAATTCGCTCCAAAAGGTCCAGCCGAGAAACAGCTTTCTCTCCGGTGGCCAGTATGTATCGCTTATCCGGGTTTTGACCGCCCTGCATAATTCCCCGGCTAGAGTATCCAATGCGAACAATTTGCATTGCAGACGTGATTATCCCGTGCTCCCTGCATCGTAATATCCTCTAGCTTTTTGGCGGGTTGGTCGGCGTGACTTGGGCAGCGCTTTTGAATACTTATCGTTGCTGCTGTTACATGATTGGCAGGGGCCGAAGATCGCGCGCAGACCGGAACACCATCCATTCCCTTTTCTTTCTGCTCGAGAAATTTCATTCCCACTTTGCTCTACCCGACCGTGTGCGCCGCCAGGTTCACGGTGACTGTATCGGGCTTTGGTGCAGTCCCGGTTTTGGGAACGGGGTTGAAGGTAATGGTGAGAGCAGTGGCGGTCGCCTGCACGCGAAGGAATCCGCAATCTTGGTCGTCGTGTTGGTTGAGGGTCAGGCCGGTCGATTGGACGATTGCACCAGTGTCCATGTAGCTGACGTTGATGTCGTTGCCGGGTTCGGCCGTCTGCTTGCCGAAGCTCGGTTTCACCAGCGTATCGACACTGTGGCCGCCGTCTCCGCAGACCACGAAGGGTACGGAATAACTTCGTCCGTTGAACTGAAGCTTGCGGGTGTAGCGCTGGTAGTTGTGGGCGTGCCCGGAAATGATGGCGTGAGGATAAACCCCGACGTTTTTGCAAACCGTATCGATATCGGCCAGCATGAATGGGCTGCTGTAATGTGTACCCCCGCCGGAACCGCCGCCTGGCGGCGAATAAATAAATGGAGGATGGTGAACGGCGAGAATGACCGCACCTCGATAGTCATTGTTCTTGATGCTCTCCAGTTGAGCGGTAAGGAAGGCGAGTTGGTAGTCGGGAACAACCGGCCAGGTTGGAGTTCCGCGGGTGGTGTTGTCCGTCTTTTTCCTCTTCGTTGTTCGGTTCGACTTCGCAGTCGAAATTGAGGTCTGACTCGAGATCACCCCGGGGTCTTCGAGGGCATTGGAGAAGAGCCCGATGATGCGGACGAAGGGAGCGTCGAGCGCGAAATAGACCCCAGGCTGGGTTATGGAAGTGCGGTGAAGCGATCCAGCTTCGACTGTGACCGCGGGAGTCGCCGAACAGAAATTCCGCTGGAAAATGGCGAGCGGTTCGCTGCCTTTGGGAGTGTTGGGCAGAACGAACGAGTCGTGATTGCCGGGAATGGCGAAGATTGGCGCGGGATAGTTGCGGTAAGGTTCGTAGAACTCATCGTAGTAGTAGGCGGATTCTCCGAAGTTATAGACCAGATCGCCGAGATGAAAAAGAAACGACGGACGGTTCGCGGCCGACGCGCTATGGAAGTCGCTGGTGACGGCGTCGGAGACTTTGATCATGGCCGGGAAGGTGGATTGAGCCGTCGCCCCGCTGTCTCCGACCATGTGGAACGTGACGGATTGCGCGCTGTTGATGGATTGGATGACCGCGGGGCCGTTCGGTCCCCAAGCCCTCTCAAGCGAAAACAGATCACCCGCTTCGCCGCCGGCTCGCGGAAAGGAAACGACTTCGGTGTAGAGCAGCGCGTTGACTTGGCTTGTATAGTCTGCGCTGTCATCCGGGGTGACGGTGAATTGGGAGGGGTCGGGTGTGGGAATGCCTTCGGCGAAGACGGGTTCCGCAAAAAGAGGTTGAGAAACGGGTACTTTGGGATTCCTGGGCATCGCGATCGATTCCTTTCACCGCCATCGAGTCGTTCACTCGTGGAGAACCGCAAGCTGTCGCCTGGCGTCACCAAGACCTCACCTGGGGTGGGGCCTTCCTCACCCGCTTCCAGCACTACCAACGGCCGGCGTGCGAGCCGCCGTCCACATGGATTATCTCCCCGGTTAGCTGACCTGCTCGCGACAGATAGAGAACCGCGTCGACGACGTCTTTTACCTGCGTAATCGTCTTTAGCGGCTGCCTTGCTGCAAGCGATTCTTTGGGAGCGTCCTTGTGCAATGGTGTTTCCACCACGCCGGGAGCTACGGCATTGAAGCGAATACCTTCTTTTGCGTACTCGATTGCGAGACTCCGGGTGACAGTGTTCAGGCCCCCTTTCGTAATCATCGAAGCTGATGCCTTGACACCGGCGACCGGCTGATCCGCGAGCGCCGCCGTGATGGTCACAACGTTTCCCGATTT
>JASHRE010000349.1 GCA_030037515.1 Candidatus Sulfotelmatobacter sp. | reverse complement strand
CGTTCGAGCGCATCGACGTGAGCGGACCAGAATCGGCGGAACTGGGCCAGCCAGGCATCGATCTCCTGAAGTGGTTCGGGTTTCAACCGGTAGAGACGGCGCTGTCGGTCCACGGTGGACTCCACAAAACCGGCCTCGCGTAGCACTCGCAGGTGTTTGGACACGGCCGGCTGCGACATACGAAGTTGACGCTCGATTTCTCCAACGGACTGCTGTGATGAGGCCAGCAGACTCAGTATCGCCCGACGGTTCGGCTCGGCAACGATCTCGAATACGGTTTCCATGGTCTTTATATACCATATTAGGCATATACGTGTAAAGGTATATAATAGCAAAATTTCGACCGCAGTTGCCCGCTGCCAAATTTCTCGCCGCGGCGGACGGGGCGAACAGAACCGACCAACCGCATCATTTAGGGGTTGTCTGTTTCTTGCGCTTGCAGTTCGCGCAGCTTGAATCTTTGCAGCTTGCCGGTGGCTGTCTTGGGAAGCTCGGGCAAAAACCGGATCCATCGAGGCCTTTTGTAGGCTCCGAGGCGTTCCGTTACCCAGTCTTGTAGAGCACGCACTAACTCCTCGTCGGGCAAACGATCCCGCTTAACGACCACGTAGGCCGCCGGCTTGGTGAGCTTGTTCTGGTCCTCGCGGGCAATGACTGCGGCCTCTTGAACCGCTGGGTGAGCAACCAGGGCGCTCTCCACCTCCGCGGGGCTGAGCCATCGTCCATTGACTTTAAACAGATCGTCGGCGCGGCCGGCATACCAGAAATAACCGTCGTGGTCCTGATAGTACTTGTCTCCCGTGCGGAACCAGTGACCCTCGAAAGTTTCTTTGGTCTTTTCATGGCGGTTCCAGTAGCCCGCGCATGTGGAATCCCCCTTGATCAAAAGGGTTCCGATTTCACCTTGCGCGACGTCACGGCCCCGATCGTCAACGAGCCTTGCCTCATAGCCCGGTATGATCTTTCCACTCGACCCTGGACGAACTTCTCCCGGGCGATTGGCAATCACCATCTGTAGTGTCTCGGTCGAGCCGAGCGAATCCAGGATCTCAATTCCGAACCGTTCCTTGAACCTTTCAAATAACGCGGCCGGAAGAGACTCGCCCGCGGAGATCGCATGCCGAACGCTGGACAAATCGAAATCGTTTCCCCGTTCCCGACGATAGCACAGCAGCGTCGCGTAATTGGAAGGCACCGAAAACAGAAGCGTAGGTCGATACCGCTCGATATTGGCATAAATCCCGGCCGCGTCCGGACGCTTGGGATCGAGAATCGTTGTGGCTCCGCAAGAAAGAGGAAAATACCCCGCATTGCCGAGGCCGTAGGCGAAGAATAGTCGCGCGACACTGTAGCAACGGTCGCGCTCGTTGATTCCGAGAATCCCTTTCGCGTACAGCGCCGAACAGACCACCATATCGTGATGGAGGTGAATGCAGGCCTTGGCGGCGCCAGTACTTCCGGAGGAGTAGAGCCAGAGCGCCGCGTCGTCCTTGCTGGTGAGCGCCGATTGCAATTGGGCAGAAGAACTTTCGGCCAAACGATCGAAATTCAGATATTCGCAACCCTCTCCATCCACCACTACCAGCTTTTCAAGATAGGTAAGCTGATCTCTGGGGGTCGCGGTCACCAGGGGTAGCAGTGCCGCGTGCACAAAAAGTATTCGGGCGCGCGTGTCGTTTAGCAGATACTCATAGTCCGGTGCCTGAAGGTAAGTGTTGAGGGGCACCGCGACTGCACCAATCTTCATCGCTCCAAAGAAGGCGTAGAGGAATTCGGGGCTGTCGGGAAGCAGAATTGCCACCCGTTCCTCGATTCGGACTCCCAACGCTCGGAGCGCATTCCCGACGCGATTTACCTGTTCCCATAGCTTGTGGTAACTAACCTGTTGGTCCCCGCATTCAATGGCGGTGTTGCCTCCCCTGCCTTCGAGCAGATGGCGATCCACGAAGTACGAGGCGACGTTGAATATGTCGGAAACAAAGCTCACGGATTCACTGCCTTCTTCATGGTTCGGGTTTGTCTGCCAAGGAAACGGCTGGGAGTGAAGCACGGCAAGACATTTCGCCATTTTACAGGTATCTCGGCTTCGGGCCGGGGAGAGGTCCGGCTGCGGAAACCTTCGTTGCTTTGCCGAGACGCTCCGATCTGGAATGTTCCTCCCAGATAGGGAGACCGGGGTGGCCTCCGACGTCTGCCCAAGCTTTACCAAGAAATTAGGATATCCTCCCCGCCCAATTGTGACCCCCCTTCGCCATCATTGGCGCGTTAACAGGTGACGGCTTTCCCGAGCAGGAATTTCGGCAGCCGCAATTCAAGCCTGGAGGAAAGAATCATGAAAACGATGGAGCATCGCTACTCGAATGGCCGCGGGGTTTTGCTTGCGGGCAACCTTGGCAAACTTGCTCGAATTGCCGGCCTCGCGGCTTTCTTCGCAGCATTTGAACTCATGGCGGTTGGAGCGTTCGCTCAGTCCCATGCGGATCTCAAGCGCGCGATCACGGCTCCGACGGTGAATGCCGTCGAAGACGCGCCCGACGCCAACGCCGGCTCGAGCCCCGCGGCCGGACCGACAATTTATGTCACCGATGCACAGGGTCATCTTGCAACCATCACGCTCGGGACTTACGCTGTGCACATCATCGGGTCGGAAGGCGTGGTGCTGACCGACATTGGATTCGATCCGCAAAACGGTCAGCTCTACGGAGTGTCATTCACATCGTTCTACCGCGTCAACGTGAAGACCGGCAAAGCAACTCTCATCGGCGAGTTGGGAATCTCCGATGCCAACGCGCTCGTGTTCGATGGACAGGGGGCCGCCTACACCGAAGGGGTTGACTCGGCGGAACTGTTCACGATCGACGTGAGCACAGGGAGAGTCAAGGCGGTCGGATCAACCAGTCCATACAAGTCGGCCGGCGATCTTACTTTCTACAACAGCGGCTTGGTGCTCTCCGGTTATACCGGCTCATTGACCAACACCACTCCCGATACGCTTGTGTTGCTGAATCCTGCCAACGGCAAGGTATTGGCGTGGGCGAAGCTCGACATTGCCAATCTTTTCGGAATCGTTTGCACCAGCAAAGACACACTTTACGGCTTTGCGGATACCAGCGTCTACCAACTGTTTCCGAGTCAAACCGAAGTCAGCAAACGGTCGGTTTTGCTCAAAAACCTCTCAGGGAAGGGATTGGCCCAAATCTACGGCGCTGCTTATGACGGGTATTTCCTGTACTAAGCTGCCGGAAACCCCATTGCCCCGGTGTCTGTTTTTCCGTCCGGATCTGCCGTTGCAGGACGGAAAGATGGCCGCAGCCCAAATTTTTTGCCGCCTGCTCCACGGGCGGCAATTTTTCTTGGTCCTTTTTCGAGCGATTGATCGCGCTTATGAGAAGGCCGAGATCAGCTCCGGCAAACCGATGGCGGAGGGAGAAACTTATGCCGCGCAAAGTGACGAAGAGACCCGCGTGCTCCGAGCTCTTGCTTGTGGAACCACTCTGGCTCTTCCTTGGGTGGTGAATATCGACCGTTTCCGTCCGCGCGGCCGGAATCGAGTCTGAAATCGGCACTCGGCCGGGAGGTACGTCCCGGACCGACAGAACTCTCATGGCTGGCCGGCGGCGCGCGAGTCGATCAACTCTCCATTTCCGACGACACGACAAGAAAACCGGATTTTTTCGTAAGCTTTTTGGCCGCAAGAGCTAAGGCAAATTGCGTACGAATCTTTCGAGTATGTGCGACGAAGGGTTGATCGTCATGCGAGCCGAGCCAGCAATCTGATTTTCGGTGGAGCGCGCAAGCTGCGGATTCCTCGCGCCCCAGACCGGTGCTCGGAATGACAAGCGGGGCTTTTTTTCGACTGGCGGCTTAATTTTTCCTGGAAGATTCGGCGGCGAGCTGAATAGCTTTCTTCGCGATGAGCTTGAAATCCTTTTCCTGCGCTTGCTTTCTTACCTCGGCCAGCAGCGCGGATGCATTCTCGTGGGCGTGCATTTTCACTTCGGCGAGAGCGAGTTGAGCCTCCAGTTGCAGGTTGAAGTAGCCGGATCTGTGCGCGCTTCGAATCGCATCTTGCAGGGTGGCAGCCGACGCCCCAGATTTACCAGAAGCGGCTTGAACCTGCGCCATCAAAGTTGCCGTCCGCAATCGAACCGAAAAATCCTGACTCTTGTTGGAAAGCTGTCGCGCCGCTGAACTTTCCTTCTCGGCATCGCTCAGCTTTCCCTGGGAAAGCAGGACGCGCGCGAGCAGAAGATCCGCAAGAGCCTCGTCGTCGCCCGATCCGTCTTTGTGAAATTCTTCCCGGGCCTCGGTGAGGAGATTTCCCGCCTCGTCCCTGCGCCCTTGCTCCAGTGCGAGAAGGGCCAGAGCCATCCGCGTTTCGGCGACGTTCCCCTGCTCACCGATTTGAGTTCTAATGCCCATCGATTGCTCATATTTCGCCTCAGCATCGGTAAAGTCGGCTTGCGCCATGGCGAGATCCCCGAGACTGAACAGCGCATATGCCACGCCGCTCCGGTCACCGA
>JASHRE010000348.1 GCA_030037515.1 Candidatus Sulfotelmatobacter sp. | reverse complement strand
CACTTCCGATAGGCTGGTTTGCAGAAGAATGGCCGTCCAGAAGTCGCACTTGTGCACGTCGGCAAAGTCAAATTCAACATGCGGCGTCGGCGGGATCAACGACTGATCATCACCAGTGAAAATGCCGAATTGCGACCAGAAGGCGAGGTTCGGATCATTGGGGTTGCCATGAGCCGCGAAGTTGGTCCAGTACGCCTTCATCGTCGTTGCAAGCTGCTGCTCGCTAGCGCTTAACTCACTGCCAAATGGAAACAGGAACTGCAGCTCATCGGTGTGAGTTGCTCCATAAGGGAAACTCACGGGCGGTAGAAATACCATAGGCGCATTTTCGTCGTTGAACTCATACCCGAATGTCGTGACCCGCAACGCGGCCAGTTGCCGTCCGAGATTGGTCGGACAACTGAAGGCGCTGTCGGTGAAGATCGCCGACAGCGCCAGGTCAGGGCTGGCGTAGCCGCTGAGCGGGTACTTGTCAAGGATCTCCTTCGTAATCTGCTCCACCAGCGCCGGATTGCTGCCGCCACCTTGTGCAACCGCGGCTGCCCCAATTCCGGCGACCGCCGTAGGATACCCCGCTGCGGTGAGGGGGCCGACCTCCGGATTGAGATCGAAGTCCAGGGCAATGAAGAGCCGCCCTTCGTCGTGATTCGTTCCCAGCAGCAACGGCACGTGGTTGAATTGTCCGGTCGCAAGGGCCACCACTGGCTCCTCGGGAATCAACACGCCGTCAACATTTGGAAAGAACGCCGTGAGCGAGGCGATGGTGTCCTGTGACGTAATGGCATTTTGCACGGCGAGGATTTGCGGCACGGTCAATGCCCGCAGGCAGGAGGCGACAGCGCTGCTTGTTGCCTGCGTGCAGCCGAGAGCGGCAGCGATTCCTGCGCCTTCGGTCTCTGCCGCGCCCTTGGTTGGAAAATTTGTGCTGCAAGGCCCGCTCTCGCTGATCCCCCGTTGAAACAGTCCCGCAGCCGCCGGCGAAACCACATTGGCGCACACGCTGAATCCGCCCGCCGATTCGCCGAATATCGTCACATTGTCAGGATCGCCTCCGAAAGCGGAAATATTCTGCCGCACCCATTGCAGGGCAAACTGTTGGTCTGCCAATCCATAATTGCCCGAAGCGCCGCTGGCAGACTCCATGTCCAGCGCGGCATCGGCCAGATAGCCCAGAACGCCCAGTCTATAGTTGACGGTCACGATGATCGCCGTGCCCTGGATCGCCAATTCTGTACCGTTGTAGTCGCTTCCCTCACCAAACACGAAAGCCCCACCGTGGAAAAAGACCATCACTGGAAAACGATTGTCCGGCGAAACCGGTGGATGGGGCACAAAGATGTTCAGAAACAGGCAATCCTCATTCACGCTCGCCTGCCCGAATGGCGACGAAGTTTGCGGACAACTGTTGCCGAATTGGGTGGCATCGATGGTGCCCGACACCGCCGCTGGAGGCGTAGGCGGGGCAAAGCGCAGAATTCCCGTCGGCGCCGCACCGTATCGGATGCCAAGAAAATCTTGGGTGCCGTTCAGAGTTACGCCTTGATACGTTTGCGAGGGGAAGGTTCCGGCGGGCGTCGTGACCGGCTGCGCGCTCGCCTTTGCTGTCGTCAGGGTCAATGCAGTTGCGATGGACAGTGTGTGGATAGTGGCTCGGAGCGAAGGGGAAGGTAGTCGGAATGTCATTTTGCGTTTCCTCCGGGAGAGTTCGACGGTTCGTCACCGTGCGAAGAGTTCTGGGGAAAATAGCATCGCCAAGCCAGGAATGCAATAGCCACTAACATTTGTTACCAACTATTGATGTTTGGCAGTGGGGGGAATCCGTCATTGCCGGCGGCCTTTCGCGGGGGAATTGCAGAAAACTTTTTTCCGAAGTCTGGAGGATGGGCTTCCGGTCACGCCGGTTCATTGTGGCCGAAATTCAGCCCAGCGAGTGGCCTCGCAGCTCCAACTCCCTTGCTCGCGACGAGCACATGAAAGCTCTCGCCCATGCCGGCGGGTGTGACGAGATGCTTGAGTTGTAGCGCGACCTTCGCGCGCTCCTGCGGAAGGCGGCAATCTTCCAAGGCATCGGCGAATTGATTGGTCTCGCCGATGCCCATCAGAAACTGGGATTGCGTGACCAGCTTTTCTGCGCGGAGGCCGCTTGCGGCGGCGGCGACAGCTAGCCCCGTAAAATTCACGTCGGCGGTGATGTCCTGCTCCCCGGGAGCCTCGTAGGGATTTGCGCTGACGGCATGTTGGCGAACGGCTTTCAGCGTGCCGCGATGACGTCCGGCAAGCTGCTCGGCGCGCGTGTAGCCGTAGTCGATGATGATGAGAAATCCGCGGTCGAAATCGGCGGCTTGTGCAAGTGATCGCTGCGCCTGAAGGTGAACTTCGAGCCGCTCGTCGGATTCGGGACGCACCGAGTAACGATCGAGGAATTCCAGTTCTTGTGCCGATGAGGGAACCCAGCTCTCCGCGAATTTCGCGACCTTCGAGCCAGATTGTTGAACGCCGATGCGCAACGATCCGCGATCGCTCACAATGTCGACCGGCAACGCGTCGAAGAATTCGTTGGCGAAGATAATCGCTGGTCCAGAGACCGGCTGCTGGTCGGAAAGCAATTGGGCTTTGCCGGTATCGAGGCGAGACTGCAAACTCGTTTCGATTCGCCGGCGCAGGGCCGGCGATTGCTCCACCAAGACGTAAAGCAGCGCACGAAAAAATTCGGGGAACTTCTTCTGCGACCAGTCGAGAACGTCTTGCGCGAACAGGCCGCGGCCCGGACCAAGTTCTTTGATTGTGATTTGTTCGGGCGAGCCGAGAACGCGCCACATTTCCTCGAACTGGCGCGCCATCAACCGTCCAAAGACCGCGTGGACGTCGCTCGAAGTATAGAAATCGCCGGCCTTTCCGAACTGCTCGGCGGGGCGCCGGTAATAGCCGAGTTCGGGATCGTATAGACACAATTCCATGTAGCGCGAAAATGCAATCGGGCCACGGGTGCGGATTTCCTGCGCAATCTTTTCGCGAAGAGAATTCACTGGCCCTTCTGCAGGCGGTCTTCTTGCTCGCGATCTTTTCTTTGGCGATCGTCTCTCTGACGATCGGCGCGGTCCTGAGGCGTGCGAATGAACATCTCGACAAAATAATCGTGCAGCGCGTCGTAGAGCTGGCGCTGGAAGCTCCACTCGAATTGCGGGTCGTCGAGATCGCGCGGATGGAGATCGAAGTAATAGGTGTGAACCGGAATTCTGCGATCCTTGAATTGGATGACGACCTCGACGCCCTCGCCCTTGGCGCGGGCCGAGAAATTCAGCAGTGGATGTTCGTAGAGTTTCAGTTGAGCGAGAACGCGGTCCAGGCGCGGATTCGGGGAATCAGGCATCGTGCGATTGTAAATGAGTTACTCGTCCCTATGACCAGTAAGTCGGCATTCTTCGACTGCGCTCCGGGCCGGCTCTGTCCCCCAAACAGCGGCGCGACCGGAGTGTTGCAAGGTCATACTCAGGGATTCGTTTTGAGCTTTATTCGTACCGCAGGGCTTCGATCGGATCGAGGCGGGCGGCTTTGACGGCGGGGAGCATGCCGCTGACGATTCCGACAAAACTCAGGATCAGCGTGGACCAGATCAGCGTGGCGGAATCGATGTACAGGTGGATGTCGCCCTCGCTCGCATTTTCTTCGAAGGCGCTCCAAAGCGTCAGCGAACCTACAGACCACGAAACGACATAGGCGAGGGCCACGCCCAGCAGGCCACCCAGCGCGGTGATCACGAGAGCTTCGGCGAGGAACTGAAACAGGATGTGCCAGCGGTGCGCACCGAGCGCCTTCTCGACGCCGATTTCGCGCGTGCGTTGCGTCACTGAAACCAGCATGATGTTCATCAATCCCACGCCGCCGATGCCGAGCGTGAGAAGGCCGATGAAGCCGAGCAGTATCTTGATACCGGTCGAGATGACTTGTAGATCAAGCAGGTCGGCGAAGACGTCGAAGACGAAAATGGCGCGCTGATCTGTGGGATCGAAGCCGTGATGAAATCCCATGGAGTCGCGGACCGCTTTGACGACCTTCGCGTGGTCGCCTTCGTACTCCATCACGATCGACGTGAGGTAGTACGTGTTCATCAGATCGCTCATGGAGCTGAACGGCACGTACACATGCTCGTTAATGTTGTCGTCGCCGTTCTGCACCTGATGCTTGAGGATTCCGACGATCTGATAGGAGATGCCGTCGAGGCGAATGCTTTCGCCGATGGCGTTCTGGCCGGAAAAAAGTTTCTTCTTCGCGTCCCAGCCAATGACGGCGACGCGGCCATGGGTGAAGTCGTCGGCCTCGCTGAAAAACGCGCCCTCGGCGACCTCCATTTTGCGCATGCGGCCGTAGTCCGCATACACACCGCTCACGCCATAAGTGGCGCTGCGGGTGCCGAATGCGACAAGACAATTCTTGAACGCTTCGGGAGAAATACGTTTGAGCAAGGGGACTTCGGCGCGAATGTAGTCGAGATCGTTGACCGTGAGGCGGATTTGTGTTCCGGCCTTCGTGCCCCCGGCCTGCAATTCCGTGCGGCCGGGAAAGATGAAGACCAGATTCGTGCCGAACGAGCGGAACGCAGCCCACAGGCCACGCTCGAATCCTGTGCCGTACGCGAGAAGAAGGACAACGGTTGCGATCCCCCAGGCCATGCCCAGCATCGTGAGCAGGCTGCGGCGGCGATTGTGGCGCAGCGCGTTATAGGCCTGGCCCGCGAGATCGAGGATCATGTCTCACTCCTGCCGCAGCGCTTCGACCGGCGGCAGCAGCGCTGCTTTCCGTGCGGGATACAGGCCAGCCGCAATGCCCGCGATGGCCAGCGAACCGATGGCCGCAAGCGCCGATGCCGGAATGATGCGCGGCGTGTCGAATCCTTCCGGAGAAGGCAGCATGGCCAGCAGTGACACGAATGCCGTGACGATCGCCAGACCAATGAATCCGCTGAACGCAGTCAGGAAGGCTCCTTCAATGAAGAATTGGGTGAGGATCGCGCGATAGGTTGCGCCCAGGGCCTTGCGCAGGCCGATCTCTTTGGTTCGCTCCGTTACCGACACGAGCATAATGTTGATGATTCCGATCGCCCCCAAGCCGAGCGTGACCACACCAACCACGCCCAGGAACCAGTCCATGGCATCGAAAATTTTGCCCACGCGTTTCATGTTCTCGATCGTGTCCCAATCTTCGAATGCGTCTTGCAGTTTGGGATCGAAGCCGTGACGGCGCGCGATGATGCGATGAATTTCTTCTTTCGCTTGGGTGTGCAGATTCTTGGCGATGGGCTGATAGTTCAGAAAAGAAATCGCGTCTTCGGAATTGGCCTTGGCTAAGGGAAACAGCTGGCGCATCGTCTCGATCGGAACAAAAATGCGGGAGTTGGTGCCGTTATTTCCGTCGCGTCCGACTTTGGCGACAACACCGATCACGTCGAAGTTCATGCCGTTCAGCAGGATCGTCGACCCAACGGCGGCGCGGCCGGGGAACATGTTCTTGAGCAATTCCCATCCGACGATGGCGACCCGGCGGCGCTGAGAATTATCCTCATCGTTGAACCAGCGGCCGGGTTGAACCGGAACGGTACGGATTTTGTTGTAATCCGGAGCGACGCCAAAAACCTGGCCGTTGGTCGATCCGTAGTCGCTGACGGCGCGAATGTCTTCACGATTCAGCACTGGAGAAAGCGCGCCGACCAACTGCGCCTCATTGCGGACGGCCAGATAATCCTTGTAGGTGAAGTAATAGGTTTGTCCCGATTGCGTGCTGCCCTCAAGCGCAGGAATGCGGCCGGGAAACATGAACATGATGTTCTGCCCGAGGGTGGCCAATTCTCGTTCCTGGCCGCTGCGAAAACCTTCTCCCAAACCGACCAGCAGCAAGAGCGAACCGACGCCCCAAGCGATACCGAACATGGTGAGAAAAGAGCGGAGTTTGTGTGCCCACAATGTGGCCAGAGACTGGCGGACGATGTCGAGCAGCATGCGCATGGGGTAAGGCAGAATTTCGCCCCCACGCTTCCGGGAGGGGCGTGGGGGCCCCGGGTAACGTTCGGCGAGGGGTCTCAATCCCGCCTAACATCTGATCAGAAATACGCGGCAGCAACCGAAAAAGTTCCTGCCGGTATGTATTGGTTAGACCGGGGTACAGAAAAAAAGGTTAGCCGGGTGAGGGAAAAATCCCGTGATAAGGTGGCTTCGGGCACC
Organism: Candidatus Sulfotelmatobacter sp.; assembly: GCA_030037515.1. GTDB lineage: Bacteria > Acidobacteriota > Terriglobia > Terriglobales > Acidobacteriaceae > Sulfotelmatobacter. The sequence continues at coordinate 86 of JASHRE010000348.1, read as the reverse complement.
GCGTGTGGATCGTGCTTCCGGATTTTGGGAAAATGACCAAAACCGGACACCGCACGATCAAATCTCCTCAAGATCCGCCGATCTGC